>JAGPFR010000057.1 GCA_018056425.1 Lachnospiraceae bacterium | reverse complement strand
CGCCACTAAGTATAAACAAAAGCAAGCTTTTAAATATACTCCGTTCGACTTGCATGTGTTAAGCACGCCGCCAGCGTTCATCCTGAGCCAGGATCAAACTCTCAATAAAAGTTTAATCTCAGCCAGAAGAATAACAGCTTCGCTGTTATTCAGAGTTAATCGCGAAGCGATTTACTCCCAAACTGGCTTATCCATTCATTACTGAATAGGTTTGTTTTCGTTCTCTGAAATTTCTATGCCGGTTTCGAGTTCCGGCTTTTATAGGAATTTTCAGGGATGCATTAGTATTGAATTATCAAGGAACTTAATGTTTTGCGGCCGCTCTCTCAAGCGACAGCTTATATAAAATATCACAGCGATATTTTGATGTCAACAACTTTTTGAAAAAATATTTAAAGATTTTAAAACCCCTGTTATTCAGGGGTTCTAAGCAATCTCTATACTATGTTCCTGATCCCTTCGCAGATCCTTCTTGCGACTTTGGGATTGTTCATCGTATACAGATGTATTCCTCTTATGTCCGAAACCAGCAGATCTATTATCTGAGTCAGTGCATATGAGAGCCCCGCATCAAACAAAGCTTCCTTATTATTCTCGTACTTATCGATGATCCTCTTAAACCTCGCAGGGAATGACGCATTGCAAAGACTCACCATCCTTTTTATCTGCGATGCATTGATGACAGGCATGATACCGGGAACAACAGGTACATCTATTCCCGCGATCTTACACTTCTCGCTGAAGTTATAGAAGATTTCATTATCGAAGAAAAGCTGTGATAAGAGAACCTCTGCGCCCGCATCAACTTTTGTTCTCAGATGCTTCATCTCATCGACCATATCCGCAGACTCTGCATGGCACTCGGGATAACATGCACCGAGAAAACAGAAGTCATGTTCTTTTTTTAAATAGGAAATAAGATCCGATGCGTGAGCAAAATCCCCCGCAGGAGTAAGTTCCGGAGTAATATCCCCGCGAAGTGCGAGAATGTTTTCTATCCCCTCCGCATGCAGCCTTTTTGCGAACTCGTCTATTTCCTTCTTATCATAAGTAAGACATGTCAGATGTACGACAGGTTCGATCTTATAATCTTCCTTGATCTTCTTTGCTATCTGAAGTGTGCGTGAAGATCCTGCACTTCCTCCCGCGCCGAAAGTAACACTGATGAAGTCAGGATCAAGTTCCGCCAGAACAGATAAAGTTTCATCGATATTATCGAGAGCACTGTCTTTTTTGGGAGGGAATATTTCAAAAGACAGTGTTCTCTTTTTACTATTGTAGATATCCGAAATTTTCATAATGACATTCGTGACGTTTTATGCCGCGGATTATTTAACATCCTCTCTTAATTTCTTAGCAGCTTCGACAAGATTGATAAGGCTTGCCTTTGTCTCGGTCTCGCCTCTTGTCTTAAGACCGCAGTCCGGATTAACCCAGAGCTTATTATCATCGAGCTTTTCTCGCATGATCTTGAGAGCAGAATAGATTTCATCAACGGAAGGAACTCTCGGGCTGTGAATGTCATAAACGCCGGGGCCTACTTCGGTTCTGAAATTATTCTCCTTCAGTGCATCAAGAATCTGAAGATCGGAACGTGATGCTTCGAAGGTGATAACATCCGCATCCATTGCATCGATTGCGGGAATGATATCGGTAAACTCGCTGTAGCACATGTGAGTGTGAATCTGAGTCTCGGGTTTTACTCCGCTTGCAACAAGTCTGAATGCAGGGATCGCCCATGAGAGATACTCTCTGTCCCAGTCACTCTTTCTTAAAGGAAGTTTTTCTCTGAGAGCAGCTTCATCGATCTGAATGATACCGATTCCGTGAGCTTCAAGATCAAGAACTTCGTCCCTGATTGCAAGTGCGATCTGAAGAGTGCTTTCCTTAATAGAAATATCTTCTCTGGGGAATGACCAGTTCAAAATAGTAACGGGGCCGGTGAGCATTCCTTTGACAGGCTTGTCAGTTAAGCTCTTAGTAAATACGGACCAGTCAACGGTGATCGCTTTCTTTCGATATACATCACCCCAGATGATGGGAGGCTTAACGCATCTTGTACCGTATGACTGAACCCATGCCTTTTCGGTGAAAAGATAACCTTCAAGATTCTCGCCGAAGTACTCAACCATGTCATTTCTTTCATACTCACCGTGAACGAGAACATCAAGCCCTATTTCTTCCTGAAGCTTAATGCAATCGGTAATCTTTTCCTTAATAAGATCATCATATTCCTGCTGAGTGATCTCACCTTTCTTAAGAAGAGTTCTTCCCTTCTTGACATCCTGAGTCTGAGGGAACGATCCGATGGTAGTCGTAGGGAAAATAGGAAGCTTAAGAAGTTCTTTCTGAATCTTCTCCCTTTCCGCAAATTCGGGAAGTCTTGTGTAGTCGGATTCTTTGATCGCAGCCACTCTGTTTCTTACTTCTTCGTTCTTGCTTCCTTCTCTTGCCTCGAAGAGTTTGCGGTTCTTACCGTATACGAGTGAGTAGATGATCTCCGATTCATCCTTGGCCTCGGCAAGCTTTCCTACTTCGCCGAGTTCTTCAAGTTTCTCCTCCGCATACTCTCTCTGGGCCCTTGCCTCATCCTGCAGATCACTCAGTGAAGCCTCACCTTTGAAATACTTTTCAATCGCAAATTTCAGTTCTCTGTTTTTACTTATTCTGGGAAAACCAATAACCGATGTCTTCATAAAAATATATCCTTTCTCTGCCCTCATAACATTTTGCCGCAGAACCGGCCACGTACATTCAGTATAACCGCCGTTAATACATGGGTACAATACAAATAACTTGAACTTATCCATAGATTTATCCTATAATATAACCATAGTTATTACTATAATCTATAACGTGCTATAACCTCAGCTTATAACAGGAAAATCTAAAATGACACTCAAACAGCTCAGATACGCAGTATGCGTAGCGGATACCGGCAATATGACAGAGGCGGCAGCCAAACTCTTTATCGCTCAGCCCAGTCTCACCGCCTCGATACAGGAACTTGAAAAAGAATTCGGGATTGTCATATTCACGAGAGGTAAAAAAGGAATCGGTCTTACCAAAGAAGGAGAAGAATTCCTTGGATATGCAAGACAGGTCCTGGATCAGACCAATCTTATAGAAGAAAGATACACAGGGACATCCGCGGGAAAGACCAAGTTCTGCGTATCCTCACAGCACTACTCTTTCGCAGTAGAGGCGTTCGTCGAACTGCTCAAAATGCATGGCGGCGACAAATACGAATTCCACATGCGTGAGACACAGACTTATGAGATCATCGAAGACGTAGCGAGGATGAAGAGCGAAGTGGGCGTACTGTATATGAACAGCTTCAACGAAACCGTAATACGTAAAACGCTTCGCGATAACAATCTGATATTCGAACCGCTCTTTACCGCAAAGCCCCATGTATTCATAGGAAAGTCGTCACCTCTTTCCCGTAAGAAAAAGCTGACGACCGAAGATTTAAAACCCTATCCCCGTCTTTCATATGAACAGGGAAGTCATAATTCGTTTTATTTTTCCGAGGAGATCCTGAGCACTCTCGACAGTGACAAGGAAATCGTAGTCTGTGACAGAGCCTCGCTTTTCAACATGCTCGTAGGCCTTAACGGCTACACCATCTGCAGCGGTATTATCAGCGAGGAACTAAACGGTCCCGAAATCATAGCCAAACCGCTCGATGTCAATGATTACATGGAGATCGGGTATATCCTTCCGGGATCTATCAAACCGTCTCCCCTTACCGCAAGTTACATCGAGATTCTCAAGAAGCTGTGCCGATAAGATGCTTAAGTTCTCTTATAAGTCTTTGAGAAAGCTGCGATCATAAATACTACGCTGACTGCGATGATCGCAACGATGTACACAATGCTCTGTGACATCTCAAAGCTGTGTCCGAACATCCTGGAGCTGAATGAAAAGGTTTCCTTAATGCTCTCGATGAAAAGTCCGCCATCGACTCCGCCGAGAGAATCATTCATCTTATCAAGAACTCCTCTCATCAGGATGTTTCTGACTGCAACGGTTACGTGAGTTGCGGGAAAGAGATTGCAGAAAGTCTGAACATTATCAGAAAACTGTGAGATGGGAATATAAGCTCCGATCACAAATCCGGCTGCAGCAGAAAGCATTCCGAAGAAAGCGCTTGAGCTCTGTGCGGTCTTGAAAAATACCATCAATGTCATGAACAGTGCGGTTGCGGATACGGATCCGAGAATAACCATACCGAATGCCTTGAGAATATCTACAGCTCCAAGGAGCAGTCCGCCGTTAAGTCCGAGAATGATCATTCCGGCTGCCAGAAGTATTCCGGTCATAATGCATGAAGAGATGGATGCTGCGCAGAAGTAAGAAAGGATAATCTGCCATCTCTTAACGGGAGTTGCGGAGATATCATAGTCGATCTTATCTTCTCTGTCCTTAACAATCGTGGTAAGAGATGAATAAGAAACCGTGATCATTGCAGATCCGAGCATTCCGATCAGCAGAGTAATATTGGCGAAGACCTCAACATCCTCGGCACTGATGAACATATCAAGTCCGGGTGCCACCTGAATCGAACTGTTAAATGCATCAACGAATGTTCCCTTGAGGAACAGCAGGTAAAGCACAAGCACGATCAATGAGGTAAGCATTGAAAAAAGTATCGCTGCTTTATCCTTAAAATAAACAAGTAAATTTCTCTTGGTTAATCCGATAAACTTTCTCATACGTTTGCAATCTCCCTTCCGGTAAGGTTTAAAAATACATCGTCCATGCTGCCCTTGATGATCTCGAAATCCGTGATCTTATTCTTATATTCATAGAGCAGATCCGTTATTGATTCCTTAAACTTAACATTGTAATGATCCGAATCGTAGGTGAACTCCATTCCCTTAAGGATTCCCGAGTTCTCATCGCATTCCTGCGTATACCACACAAGTCTTGAACTTGCATATCCCGTCTTAAGCTCTGCGGGGCTGCCCTGCGCGATGATCTCTCCCTTGTCCAGGATGACTACGTTATCCGCATCCTTTGTCTCTTCCATGTAGTGTGTTGTCAGGAAGATCGTCATTTTCTTCTCTCTTCTCAGGTAATCAATGTGGTCCCATACGATCTTTCGTGATTTGGGATCAAGACCCGTTGTCGGCTCGTCGAGGAAAAGAATTCGGGGACTGTGGATCAGCGCTCTTGCTATATCAACCCTTCTTCTCTGTCCGCCCGAGAGTTTGTCGTATCTCCTGTTCCAGATCTCATCGAGTTCGAATCCTTCTTTGAACTCTGCGAGCCTCTCATCAGTCTGCTTCTTCGTCAGCCCGTAGTAGGAACCTCTCGTGTAAAGATTTTCTTTGACTGTCAGCTTGTTATCGAGTACCGAGTTCTGAAAAACGATTCCGATCAGTGATCTTATCTCATCATCATCTTCGCCAAGCACATTGTCGAATACTTTGACCTCTCCGGAGGTCTTCTTTAAGATCGTACTCAGTATATTGATCGTTGTGGATTTGCCCGCTCCGTTTTCTCCGAGGAATGCGAAGAGCTCACCTTCCTTAACTTCGAACGAAATTCCCTTAACCGCTCTGTGTTCTTTATAATCCTTGATCAGGTTATTAACTGTGATAGCGTTCATGTTTGCCTCTCTTTTTATGTGTGTTTCTTTGTTACATCTGCATCATATCCGTGAAAAGAGAACCTGAAAATAGAATTGCTACCAAGATGCATTTCGGGTACACCAAGATGCAAAAAATGTGACACGGGGTCCGACCCCGTGTCACATTATCCTTATTCTTCGTCTCTCATCTCGCCAAGAGCTTCATTTATCTTCTCTTCATCTCTCTTAAGCAGCCAGTATGTCGCAGCCCAGGTAAATCCGTATATGATGAATATCATCACCGCGATCACCAGATATCCGCCAAAAGTAGAGTACCATCCGAACAGCCAAGCAAAGAAACTGACCGTTGCGAAGATGCATATAAAATGTATCAGCACTTTAAGGCCAAATACTCTTTCCGACGCTCGATCCGTATAAAACATTATCGAAGGCACGGAACATACAAATGCGGCAAAGATTATCGAAAGCGGTATGTACCATTGCCAGGTAAGCTTATCATCACCTGTTGTCAGGAACTCAACAAGTTCCTCGATTCCCAGTCCGAAAAGTATTCCGCTTGATATCATTAATGTCTGATTAAAGATAAGTTTTATTTTTCCCATCACACACCCAGCTTTCTCTTAAGATCTTTGACGTAGTTTCTCGATATGACTATCTGCTCACCGTTTAAGAGTTCTGCGACCATCCTTCCGTTAAGCTCCGACTTGACCGATTTAATCTTACGGATATTAATGATCAATGATTTCGAACACCTGAAGAAATTCGAGCTCAGTATTTCTTCCAGTTCATAAAGCCTGTGTCTGGTCTCAAAACATTTTTCCTTGGTATAGACAAAAGTTTTCTTGTCGACTGATTCGGCATAATATATCAGGTCCGTTCCGAGCATCATGACCTCACCGTAATCCATGGTCTCCTTATCGGTAACGGAGATGCTTCTGCGATTGTTCTCCAGCAGTTCCACCGCACTTCGGATTTCTTCCGTCACGTCGAAAGCCTTGATCACAGCTTCCTCCGCATCCGGTGCAGATACCTTTTCCATTACTACTTTCATAAATACCCTTTCATAAAAAAGCAGGCACTCACACATGGTGAGTGCCTGCATACCAAGCATATCAGCTCTTTTTCTTGATCAAACCCCTGAATGCATAACTGGACAGTTCCAATTTGTATAAGAGTTCCGTAAGGCCCTTACATGCAAGACATCCACCGATCGTGCATACATAATTGAATATCGCGCATCCCGCAAATGTAAGTTCCGGTGCATTTTCTGAATTGAAGACGGCACTCGTCGCAAACATTATCACCATTACAAATATTATCATAACAACGGTTGCCGTTACAAAAAGTTTATAAGCAAGTCCGAAATACACCAGCATGATGAAGATACACAATCCAAGTACTACAAGTGTCTGACACTGAGCCTGAAGCCCTGCCGCATCGGAATTCTTGGCAAAAAAGTAGTGGATCAGAAGAACAATGTTGAGCGTTACGAAAACCCAGGGCATTACTGCGATCATGGGATATACACACTGAATTTTCTTCTTATAAGGTGATGACTGAACAAGTGTCGAGATGTCCGATGAAACGATCATCTGATACAGGAACAATCCTGAAAGCACTATGTAAAAGCTGCCGGTACTCTGCGTTCCTCCGGACATGATCTCAAACAAAATCCCGAGTGCAAGGAACAAAGCCGCCATAAAAAACTGAGTCTTTATCTTGGCACCGTATCCTACGATCTTATAAGCATTTATAAGTTCTTTCATATCAAGCCTCCTCTGATGCGGAAGGATTCTGAGCAGCCACATTTTCTTCAAGCTTAACCTTCTTACCAAGCATGGTAGGTGTGAAGATCCATGCCCACCATACAATTGCACCTATCGCCATAAAAGGAATGTATGACCACTGAACTTCATTACCCTGCAAAACATCGATCGAAGCATCTCCCGCAAGGAACATTACCAGATTGTTGTTAAGAAGGTGCATGATCGCAACCGCCCAGATATTCTTAGTCTTGAGATATACATATCCGAGGAATATTGCAAGTGAGATACAGGTAATGCACTGTGTAACGAGCATCTGGGGACCGCTTTCCGTTGTGTAGTACATGAAGTCGGCACCGATATGCCATACAGCCCATACAACTCCCAGCAAAAGAGTACCTGCGGTGATTCCGAACTTCTTCTGCATAATGGGCTGCAGATAATATCTCCAGCCGTACTCTTCACCGAAGAACATAATAATGGTAAGAGGAACGTTGAGCAGGATGCTTCCGACAATTGGAAGTGCATTCGGATTGGTGAAATATCCGGCAAAACCTTCCAAGCCCTCCATGATATCTCCCTCAGCGATACCGCCGATAATATTAAGGATAAGTGCTCTTCCGAAAAAGAGAACTATGTACACGAAGATGAGCAGGATCGAAAGGCCGGGCTTTGAAAACTTAAGTCCGCCGTTTTCTTTCTTTTCCTTACCGCAAGAGCTTGCAAATACAATGAGCAGGACACTTCCGATGATAAGTACGAAATTATATATGAAGAACCATAAATCCATTCCTCCGGCCGTCTCCGGAAGAGCCTGAGGCATCGTGATCGACATGATCGAACAGATGATTCCGAGTACAGTTGCAACGATAACCGTTACGTATGCAGCTACGGGAAGTTTTCCTTCGTTATATGAGAAAAGTTTTCCGAGCGCAACACCGCACGCAGGATACATCATCATGGCTGCTACGAAAGTCGAAAGGTCAAGTCCCTTCTGAAGTCCAAAGTACATCGCGGGGATCATCAGGTAATCAATGCCGAATGCTACCGCAATGAATATCCACATTTTCTTTTTTGAATCGTCTCCGAATCTTCCCATTTCTTTATCTCCAAACGAGAGCCTGAATTTCTTCAAAGTCCTCTCTATCATTATGAATGAAATACCAAGTGCCAAAATCACTAACGTGATAAACCAGATATAAACGTTAAACCCTTCCGAAAACATCGCCATCACACCGAAGGTGATCAGTGTCCCGCTTATGAGTGATGAAAAAATCATCGCCAGAAGTCCGTCGTAGAAGTTGTAGACCATTCTCGTGATCATAAATCCCGAGGTGATCGCAAAGTATCCCAGAATTGCCATGTCCAGGATAAGCAGAATCTGCTCAAGACCATTTGCGGCAAGTCCGTTTTCTATCATGTATCCTCTGTAAGGAATACTTGCGCAAAACAAAACCACGAAATACATTAGCAGTCTTTTGATCATATCCCCGACAAGTGCAAGCTTTATGATCTTCTCGCCTTTGACCGAGTTTCTCAGGATACCGAATTCATACTGTTTCGAAAAGATACCCTGAAATACGAAGAAGTCTCCGTAGACGTCAACCAAGATCAGTGCACACAGAAGGATTATCATTGTTATCATCAAAGACTCGCTGACAAATCCCACATAAAGACCGAGCAGTGCAAGGATCGGTGTTCCTGCCAGAACAACCAGTATGTTGTACAGCTTCGGACTGAAAGTCGTATATGCTTTAATCAAATCTTTCATCGCATCTACCGCCTTTACAGAATACTTCCGGTATAGAGCTTGGAATTGTGCTTCATAACCGCAACACAGATCTGCGAAAGAGTGGGAGTCTCGGTTACGACATCAAGTCCGGAAAGCCCGCTGATGTTTTCCGAAAGCGCCATTCCTTCGAATCCGTAGTTATTGGATGAGATCGTGTAAAGAACCTTAGCCGCAGCTTCTTCGTCCTTCTTTTCACCCTTTACAATGATGTACTTCTCTTTAAGTTCCTCGGTAAATCCGCTCTCTACAACGGTTCCGTTTTCCACGATGATCGCGTAATCGGTAACTGCTTCCATGTCCGCGATATTATGTGTCGAAAAGAGAACCGACTTATTGCCTTCATCAAGAAGAAGATATTCACGGATCATCTCGCAGAGTTTGTCTCTCATAAGGGGATCGAGAGGTGATGCAGGCTCGTCGAGCAGGAGAACATCGGTCTTTCTGGCAAATACACCGGCAAGCTTAAGTTTCATATTGTTTCCATCTGAAAGCTCCGCGATCTTCTTGTTATCATCATCGGGAACATCAAGTTTCTTGCAGATATCTCTGTACTTGGCTTCATCGAAGCTGTCGAAAAGAAGACTCTGAATATCCCTTCCCTGCCTGATGGTCCATGAAGGAAGATAATAATTACCGGTTCCTTCGTATCCTATCCTGTTCTTTACTTCAGGATTAGTCTCTCTGTCACGATCGTTGAACTTATCGAAGAATCTGAGATTTCCTTTATAATCAAGTCTTATACCCGCAAGAATGTCGAGAAGTGTGGACTTTCCCGCACCGTTTTCTCCGATAAGAGCGGTAGCAAATCCACAGGGGATATCAACACTCGGGATATTCAACTCGAAGTTTTTGTACTTCTTAACAATGTTTTCGCCATGAATACAACTCTTAAATTCCATTTCTTAATTCTCCTTCAAAGAAAGCAACATTTGTAAAGTTTCTACGAGCTCATTCTCGCTCATTCCCGCGATTCTCGCAGAAGCTATCGCCTGCAAAAGCCCGTCTTCAACCTTGCGCAGGTGCTGTTCCTTAAGCATCTCTTTGTCCTGAGCATTTACGGAATAGCCTTTACCCTGTTCCGCCGTGACCATCCCTTCCGCTTCGAGAAGCTCATACGCTTTCATCGTTGTGATCACGCTGATCTTTAATTCCTTGGCCAGTCCTCTGATGCTCGGAAGGTATTCACCCTCCTTAAGCCTTCCTTCCAAAATGTCGGTTCTGAAGCTGTCCGCTATCTGCTGATAAATCGGTACCCCCGACGACTGTGAAATAATCATGATTACCTCATTTCGTTAACCCGTTTACCAGTTTCATTTGTTTAATCTGCCCTTACACTCGCAAAGAACCGCGCTGTTTATAAGCGATCCGCAAGATATAAGCATCATGGGTACATATAATGGAATGTCTCCGGCTTCAAAAATATTCATAACCAGAAGCACTGCGCCAACCAGTGTCTGAAGGATTGCTGCGTACCAGATCAGTCTCATATTTCTTGATAAATCTTTGATACTTTTATAATTTCTTATGATCATATCCTTTCCTCCTTCAAGTGTTTATATTAACTGTTTATGTGTTATATATACACCTATAACACATCCTATGTCAATGTATTTTTGCCAAACCCTAAATTGACCTAAATTGAAATTCGAATTTCCAGCGTATGGTTTACATAATGTCATTCGCTGGAATTTACTCTTGCACATACTTTTTTCTCCTTTTTATGATGAGGATGGTTATCTGTCCGCATAGAAAGGAGTCCCAGTGAAAAAATATAAAAAGGGAAACGGACACCATCTGACTTTGTCAGATAGAACTTATATCGAACAAGAACTGACCCAGGGAAACAACTTCAAATCTATAAGTGAATTTTTAGAAAAGGATCTTTCTACTATCTCAAAGGAAGTAAAGCTGAACAGGTATACGCCTCTGTACTCTAATCATCCTTATGGCAAATGTGATCGATGCCTCCATTACGAGGAATGCACAAGAGTCTTAAGCTCATACAGATCACCATCCGGCTCTGATCAGATCAGGAGCAATTCTGCATGGAGATGTCCGGACTATGATCCACACACCTGCGCGATTTTAAGAAGACCCCCGTATGTATGCAACGCTTGTGAGAATAGGGTCAAATGCAACAAGATCAAATATATGTATTCAGCGATAAAAGCCCAAAGGTCGTATGAACTGCGCCTTAGCGAATCCCGCAAAGGGATCAACATGACGCTGGAAGAATTAGAGGCACTAAACAAGCTGATATCCCCTTTGATACTTAAAGGTCAGCCTTTGAGCCACATATTTGCAGTTCATAAAGATGAGATCCCGGTAACCCGGCGTACGATTTATAACTATCTTGACCAGCGTGTTTTTCAGGCAAAAAACATAGATCTTCCACGACGCGTCAGATACAAGAAAAGACGAAAGCGCCAGGAAACGCACACTCAGAACGTTGAGCAGAGACACAGAAACAAGCGCACATATGTTGATTTTGAAAAATACACTAAGGCCTTTCCGGAGCTCGATGTTGTTGAAATGGACACGGTCAAAGGCGGACGATATGCCGGCAAATGTCTTCTTACGTTATTGTTCAGGAGTTGCAGCTTCATGATCATCATCCTGCTTCCTTCCTGCACACAAAGCAGTGTGATCAATGCTATCAATAATCTATGCGATACCATAGGCATACGTTTGTTCAAGAAATACTTTCCGATAATCCTGACAGACAACGGTCCTGAATTTAAGAATCCATGGGATATAGAAAGAAATGAATCCGGAACGCTGCGTACAAGAGTCTTTTACTGCGACCCTTATATTTCCAACCAGAAAGCAAGATTGGAAAAGAATCACGAATACATACGATACGTGATCCCTAAGGGACGGAGCATGTACAAGTATACGCAGGAAGATATAAGTTTGATGGCAAGTCACATAAATTCAACGTCACGAGACAGCTTGAACGGTGCAACCCCGTTTGACCTCGCCAACCTTCTTATAGACAAAAGAATACCGA
>JAGPFR010000056.1 GCA_018056425.1 Lachnospiraceae bacterium | reverse complement strand
GGTTTACTTAAACACCCAGGTATGGGCTGTTATGTCCGGTGCCTGCAAAGGTGATCAGGAAAAGCTCTGCCTCGATGCGGTTGATGAGCAGCTCTTCTCAGAGTACGGACTTAAGCTCTGCGCACCGCCTATCGTCTATACTCCCCAGACCGTTATGGGCTGCGTAGTATTCCCTACCGGTATCAAGGAAAATGGCGGTATCTTCAATCACACGCAGGGATGGGGCGTTATGGCAGAAACTGTTGCCGGCAACGGAAACAGAGCATATAAGTACCTTAAGGCTGCGCTTCCCGCAAGCTACAACACAAGAGCTGAGATCCGTCAGTCTGAGCCTTATGTCCAGGGACAGACTACTTACTCCGATGAGTCACCCAGACCCGGTAACTGCCGTACTTCATGGCTCTCCGGTGCGGTTGCATGGACTTACTATTCACTTACACAGTATGTACTCGGTATCAGACCTCAGTACGACGGAATGCTCATCGATCCCTGTATCCCCGATTCCTGGGACGGATACGAAGTCGACAGAGTATTCAGAGGAAAGAACCTTCACATCGAAGTTAAGAATCCCGATCATGTATGCAAGGGTATCTCTTACATCGTTGTAAACGGTGAGAAACTTGATTCAGCGGTTATCCCCGTATCCAAGCTTAAAGACGGAGACAATCAGATCGAAGCTGTTATGGGTGCTGACGCTCAGAAGGTAGAATTTGAAAGACTTTAATACTCATCAAATTTATTAATATCCCGTGGGAGGATGCGCACCCCGCATCCTTCCGTGGGAATTTTTTTAGAGGTTGATCTGGAAATGAAAAATGTTTTAAAGAAAGCAGCAGCCGGACTTTTGGCGGTACTTACGGCTTTTGCGATGAACACGGCAGCAGGCGTAAGAGCGGTCGAACCTTATGAAGAAGAATTATCCGTCTTTATTTCTTTTACCGGATCCGGTGCGGAAGCGGGAGACAGAGGACTTGTATATGCGGGTCCAGGCAAAGAATCCACTCCTGAGATCACAGCGGTTACCGCAAGTGCAAAGGTTGGAGATACCGTAACGGTCTCTCTTTCTTTTCCCGAAGAAGTAACAGGCGTTTATGATATAGCTCCCGTAGTGGTATCTCAGTATGACAACATTGCCATAGGAGGTGTCAGCGCGGATGTTTCTCTTAAAGTTAACGGAGAAGATGTAGAGATTCCCCGCGATGATAACGAAGAATTCGTTACCGCTGTGGAAGATAAGGCGAATGATTACAAGACCGCATGGCGCCTTTACGGAGGAATCGAAGAAGGCGGACAAAGCTATGTTGACGCCAATGTTTTCAAGGGTGCCACAAGTATTGAATACACCATTACGATAAATACGGCTGATGAAATCGGTCCCGAATACGAAGGTGAGGCAAGAGTCTTTATCGCGTTTGACGGAGACCTTGCAGAGAGCGGAGATCACGGTCTTATCTATTACGGCGAAGGAAATGAGGGAAACGTCGGAGATATCGAGGCACTTGAAGCTGTTGCAAAAGCAGGCGATACCGTAACCGTATCGCTCACACTTCCTTCGGCACTAAGGCATGCATATTTCATATCACCGGTCATAGTCCCCGAAGAAGGAACAGAGTTTGGCAAAGTAGATGTAAGTGTAGCGCTTAACATTGACGGATCCGTTATAGCTCTTGATGATGTGATCACCGAAAGAGCGTGGGGTGAAGCCGTAGGCGGAATCGAAAACGCATGGAGACTTTACGGCGGTGCGGATGAAACGGAGACAGGAACCGTTGAAGCGGATCTGTTTGCGGGTGTAACCAAGATCGAATATATGATCACGATAGGTTCAATCTACGAAGTTCCCAAAGAGCCCGAACCTGAACCGGAGATTGTTCCCGAGGAGCCCGCTCCTGAAGAAATAACCTCCCCTGCGCCTGCAGAACCCGTTCAGCAGGAAATCCCCGCTCCCGAAGAAAACACCGATAAAGGTCTTGTGACGGGCATAGTTATCGCGGTTGTTGCCGTACTCATGATCATTGCAGGTGCGCTTCTTTCAAGGAAAAAAGATCCCGAGGAAAAAGAAGACGATAAGAAAGATTCAGACGATGAAGGACTCGACATCATCGATCTTGCAGAGAGCGTAGAAGATCTCGAAGAGTCCGAGGAAGAATCTGAGAAGACCGTTGATGCGGCTTCTGCAGTTGCTGCGGAGAAAACTGCAGAAGCCGGCGGTGATCTTTATTCGGATCTTCCTGATCTTGATAAAGAGATGAAGAGGATTGATTCCGTGATTGCCAAGGGGCCTTATACCGATGACTGGTCATCACTTTCAAGAAACGGAGTTCCAAAGTGGTTTGCGGAATCCAAGTTCGGAATATTCGTTCACTGGGGCGTGTTTACATCCGAGGAATACATGAATGAATGGTATCCCCGCAACATGTACACCGAAGGAAGTGACGAGAATAAGCATCATGTTGAAAAGTACGGTCCTTTAACAGAGACCGGATATATCGATTACATAGAGCGTTTTAAGGGTGAGAAATTTGATCCCGATTCATGGATGGATGTTTTCAAAAAGTCCGGTGCCAAGTATGTGATCCCCGTAGGAGAGCATCACGACGGATTCCAGATGTATAAGAGTAAGGCCTCTCACTGGAATGCATTTGAAAAGGGACCCTGCAAGGATATCGATGCGATGCTTCAGGAAGCTGCCGAAAAGTATGGCGTAAGATTCGGTATATCATCCCACAGGATAGAGCACTGGTGGTTCCTCGGAAACGGAAGAAGAAGTGACACCGATATCAGGGGCGATTTCAAAAGGGGAGATTTCTACTGGCCTTCAGTCATGGATCCCGAGGATATTCAGGATTTTGATGTCAAGCCCGCTCCTTCCGAAGAGTTCATGCAGGACTGGCTCTACAGAGTCTGTGAGATGGTTGATAAGTTCCTTCCCGAGGTTATCTATTTTGACTGGTGGATAGGACAGAGCGCATTAAAGCCTTATCTCAAAAAGGCTGCCGCTTATTACTATGACGTAATGGAATCCAGGGGACTCAAAGGTATCATCGTAGCAAAGTGCGATGCATTCGGTCCAGGGGCATGCGTAAGGGATATCGAAAGAGGAGGTCTCTCAGGAGCTGCAGCATACACCTGGCAGTCAGATACTCCAATCTGCAGACAGTCATGGGGATATGTAAAGGATGCCGATTATAAGAATGCCGGCGAAGTTGTAAGAGAACTTGTCGATATCGTATCCAAGAACGGAAACCTTCTTCTCAATGTAGGACCTAAGGCTGACGGTACTCTTTGCGACGAGGAGAAAGAAGTTCTTCTCGGTGTCGGAAAATGGCTTGATATTAACGGTGAGATGATCTACGCAAGCACTCCCTACAAGATCTTCGGAGAGGGAAGCGTTAACAGATCGGAAGGCGGATTCAAGGATGGAGAAATCCTCGATTATACTTCCGAAGATTTCAGATTCACCGAAAAGGACGGACATATCTACGCCGCAGCCATGAAGCCTTCGCAGGACGGTCATTATCTCATTAAGAGCATGGCTAAGAAGGGTGAAGACGGAAGCGCATCATATAAAGGTATTATTTCCAAAGTTGTGCTGCTTGCGGGCAATGAAGAAGTTAACTGGGATCATCTTGATAACGGACTTGATATCAGGACGGATCACAAATTTGAAGATGACATGCCTGTCGTTTTCAGGATAGAACTTAAATAAACCATTAAGGAGGGTACAATGTTTTTTCAGGACGGAAATGCACTTATTTTTAAAAAGCGCGGGGAGATCGTAAGGATCGAAGGTTGGGGTAAGAATGCACTCCGTATCAGAGCGACCAGAAACAATGAGTTCACCGGAAATCTCTGGGCACTTTGTCCCAAGGATGAACTGTCTTCGGATAAGACCGGTGCCGAGATTAAGATCACGGAAGAAAGATCGTTTATCAAGAACGGTTCCACTTCCGCATCGATCAGCTCTGAAGGTATCATCACTTATTACAGGAACGATGAGTTTTTGATGAGAGAGTACTACAGCAATTACGGCGGAACAGAGAACAATGCCGTAAGCTGCTTTAAGAGAGTCGGAAGGGAGTACAAGCCCCACTTAAACGGTGACTTTGAGCTCACGCTCCGCTTTGAGCCCATCGCAGGCGAGAAGATCTACGGAATGGGAGTTTACCAGAATCCGTTCATCGAACTCAAAGGAACCACACTTGAGCTCGCACAGCGAAACGCTCAGACCTCAATTCCTTTTGAGATATCCAATAAGGGATACGGACTTCTCTGGAACAATCCCGCAGTAGGTAATGTAACCTTCGGTAAAAATATGACGGAATGGGTCGCAGATGCATCCAAGGAATTCGACCTTTGGATCACCACAGATGATTCACCCAAAGCAATCATCGAGAACTATACCGAGGTTGTCGGACGTGCGCCCGAAATGCCCGAAGACCTGCTCGGACTTTGGCAGTGCAAGCTCAGATACAGAACCCAGGACGAGGTTCTTACCATTGCAAGAAAGTACCGTGAACTCGGGATCAAGATCGATGTCATCGTAATCGACTTCTTCCACTGGACTCTTCAGGGCGACTGGAAATTCGACAAAGAATACTGGCCCGATCCCAAGGCGATGGTCGATGAACTTCATTCATACGGTATCAAGGTCATGGTTTCCGTATGGCCTTCCGTTGATAAGAAGAGCGAGAACTTCGGTGAGATGTGGGACAGAGGCCTTCTCATGAGAACGGAGAAGGGAACGAACGGAACCTACGATTATCAGGGCGACTGCGTTGTCTTCGATGCCACCAATCCCGAAGCAAGACAGTATGTCTGGGAGAAGTGCAAGAAGAATTATTATGATTACGGCATAGATATGTTCTGGCTCGATAATGCAGAGCCCGACCTTGCCGCTTATGATTTTGACAATTACAGATATTACCTCGGACCCGGTGCTGAGGTCAGCTGCATCTATCCCAAGTGCTATGCGCAGGGCTTCTATGAAGGAGAAAAGCAGCTCGATGAGAAGAAGCAGGTTGTAAACCTCCTTCGCTGCGGCTGGGCCGGATCACCCAAGTACGGAACTCTTATGTGGAGCGGAGATGTTTACTCATCCTTCGAAGCACTTCAGAATTCCGTAAGAGGCGGACTCGATATCGGACTTGCGGGAATTCCCTGGTGGACCACCGATATCGGAGGATTCATGGAAAGTGATGTCTTCACCGATTACTTTAAGGAGCTTCTTGTAAGATGGTATGAGTGGGCTGTATTTACTCCCATCTTAAGACTCCACGGTGACAGAGGACCTTTCACGATCCCGGCTCTCGATAACAGGGACTGGGGCGGCGGATATCTCCATACCGGCCAGGATAATGAGATCTGGAGCTACGGTGAAGAGGCTCAGAAGATCATGACCGATAACCTTAAGCTCAGATGGAGCCTTAAGGACTATATCAAGTCACTTTACGATGAAGCATCCGCAAACGGATCACCTCTTATGAGAACAATGTTCTATGAGTTCCCCGAGGATGAGAAGTGCTGGGATCTGGATGATCAGTACATGTTCGGAAGCGATTACCTCGTTGCTCCCGTAATGTATGAAGGAATGAGGGAAAGACAGGTTTATCTCCCTGCAGGAAAGTGGGAAGATATCCGTGACGGCAAGGTTTATGACGGGGCTCAGACCATCACCGCATCAGCTCCCATCGAATCAATCCCTGTATTTAAGAGAAAATAATACGAAAGACCGCTTCGTTTTTGGCTGCGAAGCGGTTTTTTTACTTTACAGAAAGCCCTCCCGGATGGTATTTTTAAGTTGAAGGAGCATATGTTGCGGTCTAACCGCTTTTATAGGCATGGATGCCGGAGGTGAAGCTATGAGTATAAATATTCAGGCTAAAACTGATTACAGTTCTCTTTTGTCGGGATTATCATCCAAGAATGATTCTTTCAATTCCATGAGCTGGCTTAAGGACTACGGTCTTGTTAAGAGCGGAGCATACGGTAAGCTCATGAAGGCTTATTATGCCGATGACAGGACTTCCGAGAGTGCTGCAAAGATTGTTTCCAAGGATGTTAATAAGGCTGCAGGTAAGAATACATCTTCCGAAAGCTACAGCAAGTTATCCGAAGCTGCAGGTTCAGTTCAGACTTCGATTGAGAAGATTCAGAAGGCAACCAAGGAAGATACCGATCTTCTTGTTTCTGCTGTTAAAGGCTTCGTAAAGAGCTACAACTCAATGATCGAAGCTGCTGCGGATAAGGAAGTTGTAAATGATTCATCAATCTCCAGCAGGATTACCGTTTTGAGTTCTCTTTCAAACGGATACACCGAGAAAATGGATTCCATGGGACTTATCGCAAAAAAGGACGGAAAGATCGAGATCGACGAAGATAAGCTCAAAGCGGCTGATGCATCCGATATCAAGGACCTGTTTGCCGAGAGATCTTCCTACGGGTACAGCGTAAGCGTATCTGCCGGAATGGTTCAGAATAATGCTTCTTACGCGGCTACCAGAAATTCGCTTTATACAGATGCGGGAACCGCAGCATACGGATCAGGCGGCTATTTCTTTGATACCGCTACCTGATGATTAAATAGTGCGGACTTTCACCCAAATAAATGGGTGAAAGTCCTTTTTTATTGCACCGAAAAAGCGGCCGTGGGATAATAAACAGGTATTGTGACGGGTGCGTTACGGGTGCAAATTCAGCATCCGGGGAAGGATAATTATGGACAATAGTTTATTAAAAAGCTTTAAGCCTGCGGGAGATCATAACCCGATTATGACACAGCGTTTCGGTGCGGATCCTTTTGCAATGATCTATAAGGACAGGGTTTACATGTATATGACATGTGACATCCTTACTTATGACGAGGCAGGAAAGCTCACGGAAAATACTTATCAGAAAATAGACACCATCAGTGTTGCATCATCCGCTGATCTTGTTAACTGGACGGACCACGGCGTGGTATATGCGGCGGGTAAAAACGGTATCGCCACATGGGGAGGCAATTCATGGGCTCCCGCAGCATGCTGGAAGACGATTAACGGCAAGGACAAGTTCTTCCTTTATTTTGCAAACAGCGGAAACGGAATCGCAGTTCTTACCTCGGACAGCCCCACCGGTCCTTTTGTAGATCCGATAGGCGGTCCCCTCGTATCAAGAGATACTCCCAACTGTGCATCCGTAACCTGGCTTTTTGATCCCGCGGTTTTAGTGGATGATGACGGAACGGGCTGGCTCTATATCGGAGGAGGAGTTCCTTCGGATGACAAGGCTTCAAATCCCGGAACCGCAAGAGTTGTAAGACTCACCGATGACATGATCCATCTGGCAGAAGACCCCAAGCCCATCGAAAATGTTGCATACCTTTTCGAAGATTCGGGAATTAATAAGATTAATGGAAAGTATTACTATTCCTATTGTTCGAACTTTAATGTAACACCCGAAGCAACCGAAAAGCTCGGTTTTGAATCGGGTGAGATTCTTACCATGGTATCGGATAAACCTGATGGTCCCTTTTTCCCTTCCGCAGCGGTTCTTAAGAATCCCGGTTTTTTCTTCGGAAGAGGCGGAAACAATCATCACTGCATGTTTGAGTTCAAGGGAAAATATTACATCGCTTACCACAGCCGTATCCTTGAAGAGTACATGGATCTTGAAGGCGGTTTCAGAAGCACGAACGTTGATGAGATAAATCTCAGTGCAGACGGTGCTCCCGCCAAGTCGACAGGAACCAGAAAGGGTGTAGCACAGGCAGGAAGCTTTAACCCTTACGAATGCGTTCCCGCAGCAACATTTGCATCCATGGCAGGTCTTAAGACCGTTCCTTATCTTGAGGGCACCGACGATATGAAGCTCTTTGCAGGTGAGATGCTTGTAAATGCAGGAGAAAAGGACAGCTGGATGCTGGTTGAAGGCGCTGATTTCGGAGCTCAGGGTGCATCCTCCGTAAGCATCACTTCAAGGTCCAAAGCCGGCATGGGAATCTGCATCTATGCAGGAGACAGTAAGGCAGCTGAGTTTAAGACAGCTTCATCTTCAGAGTTTACGGAAGAATCCTTTGAGCTTTCATCCAAGGTAACAGGTAAGCAGGATATCAGATTCGTGTTTGACGGATCAGAAGGCGATATAAGATGCTGGAAGTTTAACTAAGTGATTGGGCGCCCGATCTGGCAGGTCGGGCGCATTTTTCTGCCCTTAAAGCCTTTGAATTATTGACATTGGGGGCACTTTGTTTTAAAATTTGTTCGTTGTCTGCAGAAGTGGCGGAATTGGTAGACGCGCACGGTTCAGGTCCGTGTGAGAGCAATCTCTTGAGGGTTCAAGTCCCTTCTTCTGCATAATAGAGCAGGGTCTCGTGAGTTTTACTCACGGGACCCTGTTCTATTATGCAGAAGCGAGATTGAACCCTGAGGGTTCAATCTCGGGGCACTGGGGAGTGCCCCTCGGTCCGCGCAATTCTGGCGTCCACCGGACGCCATGCGCCCCTTCTTCTGCAAAATTCAACTGAGGAGGCTAACAAAATCCTCAGAAATTAGCTCTTTGTTAGCCTTTTCTGCGGTTTGGGGTCTCGGAAGCAACTGAAGAGGCTAACAAAATCCTCAGAAATCGTTACTTTTTTAGCCAATTCCGCACCTTCTGTAAACGCATTGATTATTAAAGCTGTTATGAATGCAAAGGGAGTTACTTTCTTTGTTGCTGCAGTTATGTTCAGGGAAGATATCGTATGGTACGGACCTGCTTATATCGCAACATATTGCCCTACTGTAATGATCGGAGCGGTTGTATAATGTTTAGTTGATTCCGGATAACAGGCCTCTGAATGATTCAGGGGTCTGTTTTTTATGATAAAATCAAAAAGAATTGTGACCTTCGTAAGAGTATTGCCGTCTATTAGGGTAAGGAACCCAAAAGGAGGGCAAAATTATGAAAATAATGAAAACCGAAGGATATAAGAAACCCAATTATGCAGTGGCTGTAGCGGCGGCAATGACCATGGTTACGATTACAGGATGTGGAATCGGTCCCAATCTTGAGGGCGCGGCTACCTTGCCTGTTCCCACTGAAGAAATTCAGCTGGCCGGAGATACTTCTGTGGGTGCACCTGAAAATGTGATCGACTACGATGGCGGACTTGAGATGTATACGGAGCCTGAAGATGAAGTACAGCTTGAGGGAGAAGCAATGCCACCGATTGATGAATCAGATGGTGAAGAAGACGGTAAAGAACTTGATGACTCCGAAGATGCTGAATCTAAAGAGTTCTGCGAATCTGTAGATGATGAGCTTGTACTTGCAGGAGATGTTTCAATCTGTGATCCTGCTAACGAGCCTACCATGCTTGAGGGATCAACAGAGATCAGCGAACCCTGAATCATATAATCCGTAAAAAGGGCATAACATGAATCTTACTTTACATCTTACTGAAAACTGCAACATGGACTGTGCCTACTGTCTTCGTGAGAAATGTCCGAAGGATATGTCCGAAGAAGTTCTTTATAAGGCGTGCGATCTGGCATTTTCCAAGGGGCTGAGAGCAGGACTGTGTTTTTTCGGCGGAGAGCCGCTTCTGAAAAAGGATCTTATCTATAAGGCTCTTGATTACTGCGAAGAAAAGTCGAAGCAGACGGGTATGAGATTTGACTGTAAGATGACGACAAACGGTTCGCTTCTTGACGAGGAATTCCTTAAGCGTGCCGTAAAGGCGAAGATGGGAATAGGTCTTTCTTTTGACGGAACTGCGCAGGATGTCTGCAGGGTATTTGCGGACGGAAGACCTACTTCACCCGTTGTTGAGGAGAAAGCAAAACTTTTGCTTAAGTACATGCCGGAAGCTACGGCACTGGCAACGATAGCACCTCAGGCTGTACCGCACTATGCAGAATCTGTAAGATATCTTCATGAACTCGGATTCAAACATATTTCCCTTGTTATTGCGTACGGTAAGAAAGTCAGCTGGACGGATGAAGATCTTGAAGCTTTAAGAGACCAGCTTGAGCAGACTTGTGACTATATAAAGGATTTATTCATTAAGGGCGATAAGGTATTTGTCGGACCTATTTATTCCAAGATAGGTGAGTGCATCAAGGATAAGAATCCCGCAGAGAAGTGTCATCTGGGCGTAAGACAGACACCTGTAACACCTGCAGGAGAGTTATACCCGTGTACATCGTTTATAGGAGATCCGGATTACCTGCTCGGAAATGTCTTTGACGGCATTAATGAGGATAAAGTGATTGAAATCGCCAAGAGGTCTGCAACACCTTCTACCTGCGTCGGCTGTGATCTCGTAAAGAGGTGTACCAATTCCTGCGGATGTGCCAACAGGATGAACACCGGTAATGAGAATGAGATCTCACCTCTTCAGTGCACATACGAGAGAATGCTTATAGAGATAAGCGATGCTCTGGGAGAGGAATTGTATCAAACAGATCCTGCAAGATTTGCAAAAGAATTCGCATGACAATTTAACAATGACTTAGGGAACTTTTTAATGATAAAATACCAAAAGTTCCCTATTTTTTATTTAAACGCAGAGGAATAAATGATGGCTGAAGAGTTTTTGACATTAATGGCTGATCTGGATGAAGAATCCCAGAAAATATTGAGCGGATGGTATGAGAAACTGCGTGAACAGGGCTTTATCGGTGTGCAGACTCAGAACCTTCCGTTTCATATAAGCATGGGCTCATTTTCATTGGATAAGGAATCTGAAGTTGTTGAAGAGATAAAGAAGCTCTCTGACCGCTTCCCGGTCATTCCTGTTCATATCAGCCATATCGGATTGTTTGAGGGCGGAAGAGTTCTGTATGCCGCTCCGGATATGAATCCTGCAGGTCTTCTGGATTTAAGACAGGCTATTCGAACGCAGACCGCTGAGAAATATCCGTGGACACCTCATTGTACTATCATGATTGATGATGCCGATACGATACAAAAAGCATTACCGATCTTAGTAGATACTTTTCACACTTTCATGGCAAGGGTGACCAAATTACATCTGTGTGCTTTTTGGCCCACACGAGAGATTGCTACGGTATATCTTGGTAAGTATCCATCCGTGAAAGAAGCAGAAAGACTTTTGGAGGAGGCGGAAAGCTGTAATCCCGGACCTTGGGGAGATCACAGCAGGACCGCTGCGCATTGTGCCAAGGCAATAGCTGCAAGATCCGGAATGAATTCTGAAAAGGCATATGTTCTGGGATTGCTCCATGATATCGGACGGAAGTTTGGAAAGAGGCATCTGGGACATGTGTCAGATGGCTATTCCTATATGAAATCTCTCGGTTATGATGATGTGGCACGGATTTGCCTTACACATTCTTTTAATGAGAAAGATATATCCAAATACATAGGTAAATTCGATACCACAGAAGAAGAGACAAGTCTGATAAAAGACAGTCTTGACGCAGTTGAGCCTGATGATTATGATCGTCTGATACAGCTATGCGATTCCATTTCCGGTGCGGAAGAAGTTATGGATCAGATTGACCGAATGACTGATGTAAAGAATCGATACGGGGCTTATGATCAGGGTAAATGGGACACCAACATAAAACTTCGTGAATACTTTGAAGCAAAGATGGGCGAGGATCTTTACATAGCAGTAGATAAGGACAATTACAAACCATGATTGCATGATTTTCCGGGAGGAAATCATGAATGAGAAATGGGAAAAAGCGGATCGACATCGATCGATGAAAGATATTAGGAGAATGTATGGACGGATTTAATGTAAAAGAATGTAACAACATGGAGGTTGTTAAAGCTTTATTTACCGAGTACTCACAAATTAAGGGCGCTGAAGGCTGTTTTGTTTCTTTTGATAAGGAATTGGCTGATCTGAGATCGTTCTACAGCGGAGGGGCGCTTCTGGTCGGATATGAGGGAGAACTCCCTGTTGGATGTATAGCCATAAAGAAAAAAGATGATGATACCTGCGAGGCAAAACGTTTATTCATAAAGCCGGAGTATCGGGGTAAAGGATACGCAAGGATCATGATGAATGCCATGCTTGATAAAGCAGGGGAACTCGGATTTGGTGAGGTTACATTTACCACCAAACCTTCAGTTATGCAGATAGGGTATAGTTTATATAAGAGAATGGGATTCGAAGAGCTCTCTGAAGATAACGGAACTGTCAGCATGAGAATGGTTTTGAGTTGAGGTGTATTTCCAGATTTGTCAC
>JAGPFR010000055.1 GCA_018056425.1 Lachnospiraceae bacterium | reverse complement strand
TTCTGAATCAGGGTTTTTTCCTTGCGATTTTCCTCCACATAATTGAAAGAGAAAAACTCGCAAAAGTGCGTAAATTCAAGGATTGTCAGGTATTCTGCCTTGTTAGCAGAACCACAGTCTCCACATGACTCGAATGAGGAAACATATCAACGGGAGTTGCCTTTATAAGTTCGTATCCTCCTTCACGGAAGATCTTGATATCTCTCGAAAGAGTTGCGGGATCGCAGCTTACATATACAACCCTCTTCGGTGAAAGTGTAAGTATCGCATCGATGCAGCTTCTTGCGCATCCTTTTCTCGGGGGATCCACTACCACAACATCGGGAGTTCTTCTGTTACCTTCACCGGGAAGCATTGTCTGTATAACATCTTCAGCTGCGCCGGTTATAAACTCGGAATTTCCGATGGCGTTTATCCTTGCATTTTCCTTCGCATCCTTTATGGCTCTGTCTACGATCTCAACTCCGGTAACATGTCCTGCTTTTTTAGAAAGCATAAGAGAGATAGTCCCAATTCCGCAGTACAGATCAAGCACTTCCTCTTCACCGGAAAGCTGCGCATAGTCCCTTGCAAGACCATAAAGCTTTTCTGTCTGAACGGGATTTACCTGATAGAAAGAAAGCGGAGATATCTTAAATGTAATTCCGACAAGTGTGTCGGTTATATATCCTTCACCGTAAATTGTTCTGTACGAATCACCAAGGATGACATTATCCCTTCTGGTATTGGGACAAACCGTTACGGACTTAAGATTATCAGGCATCACATCAGTCAGTAACTTGATAAGTCCTGCCTCATCCGGAATCTTGCTTGCGTTGATGACAAGATTTACCTGACACTCTTTTGATGTGAAGCCGTGTCTTATAAGTACATGTCTGACTAATCCTTTTCCGGATTCTTCATCGTATGCCTTAACATGATTTTTGTTCATCCAGTTAAGAACCGCATCAAGAAGTCCGGAATTGACCTCGGGCTCAATAAGGCAGTCATCTGTTTCAATTACGGAATGAGTATGTCCTGCGAAAAATCCCGCATGAGGTTTTCCGTCCTTACCCATACGAACCGGATACTGTGCCTTATTCCGATATCTGTAAGGATCATCCATCCCGACAATGGGAAGAAGTTTTTCATTCACTTCCTCTTCAGTCAAGGAGCCTATCCTTATAAGATCATTTTTTACTTTATTAAATTTATACTTAAGCTGCTCTTCGTATTTGTAATTCTGCAAAGAGCATCCGCCGCATTTTTCAAAGACGCTGCAACGAGCTTTGCATCTGCCGTTTGAAGACTCGAGGATCTCCATACATCTTGCAAAGCCGTAGCTTTTTGTGACCTTCATCACCTTAGCTTTGATGCGGTCTCCGGGTAATGTGTTTTTAACAAAAAAAATGAATCCGTCACTCCGTCCGATTCCGGATCCGTCATCCGAGATATCATCAATGGTCAGAATGATTTCATCATTTTTCTTAAAAGATTTTTCTTTCATTATTCTTATTCCGTTGTGATCGTTGATCTTACATTAGAGTCATTGAGGAATTTTCTGGGGCCGAGCCACTGTCCTTTTTTCTCCGCATTTGCTTCAAACAGTTCTGTGTAGATCTCAATCTTCGAATCACACTCATCGGCAAGATTAAGTGCCATTGCCTCTACAAGCTCGGGGAGCTTGGGGGAACCGAATTCATACTTTCCGTGATGTGCCAGTATGCAGTGCTGAAGCTGGGTAAGTTTTATATTTGGAAATCCTTCGATTTCTTTTGCGGCAGCGCCAACCATTTCTGAACCCATTACGATATGTCCGAGTAACTGACCTTCGTCGGAATAATCGTTCTCAGGGAATGGAGTAAGCTCTTTGGTCTTGGCAATGTCATGGCAAAGAGCTGCAGTTACAAGCAGGTCTCTGTTAAGGACGGGATAGGACTTGCTTAAGAAATCGCAAACCGACGCGACTCCAAGAGTATGCTGCATAAGTCCGCCTACAAATCCGTGATGAACTGTCTTTGCTGCTGAGCATGTTCTGAACTTTTTAACAAGTTCGGTATCTTCGACAAAGATTTTTTTGAGAAGAGCGTTGTAATGCTTATCCTCTATACTGTCTATCACGGACAGAAGTTCTTTGTACATCTCATCATTATTTCGTGTACTTACGGGAAGATACTCTGCGGGATCATATTCTCCCTCGGATGCTATGCGTATTCTTTTGATGTTGAGCTGCTTTGCATTGTTCCAGACATTAACATCGGCGTTAACTTCTACATAATCGTATTTATCGAAGTCATCGATCCCGGGATCGCCCGGATCCCAGATCTTACCGTCAACAGATCCGGTCCTGTCCATCAGCTGTACATTAAGGTATTCTTTTCCGTTCTTTGTAACGGCATGTGAAATCCCCTTGCACAGGTAAACCTCTCTTATATGATCGCCTTCAGAAAATTCGGAAATGTGCTTCATTCTTTTTCCTTTCAATCGCTTAAGTCTTATTCGTAAATGACTCCCGATGAACGGGCTGTCATGATATATTCAAGTTCAACATATTCCTGTTGGGATTTTCTCATAACGACAGCAGTGATCTTATCGCCAACATTATATGTCTGAAGTGCATTGACGTAATCGGAGTAATTAGTTATCTGAGTATCGTCGAGTCTGACTATTACGTCACCGGTTCTGATACCCGCAAGCATTGCCGGTGAATCCATATCGGTTCTGAGTACATAGGCTCCGTAAGGAACACCAAGTTCCGAATTTGCTTCGCTCGTTACATATGTTCCGATGATTCCGAGATAGATCGTAGGATCACCGTTTGCCATTGCTGCGATACGGCTCTTAAGTTCGCTGATCCCGTATGCCCAGATAAGTCCGTCCACATCGCTCTTATCCTGGTCGGGAGCAATGACTCCGATAACCTGGCCGGTAAAGTTAAACAGAAAACCTCCGGCATTATGCGCTCCGTAAATATCAGTCTGAAGCATGGTATCTGCAGTGTCCGCATATTCTACGGTACTTCTGGATGCACTGATCATTCCGTAGCCTATTGAGCCTACTGTTCCCATTGGACTTCCGAGCGCAACAACGGGAGTTCCGATGGTTGCAAACGTACTTCCGAGACTTGCGATATGGGGATCTGCTGCAAGGTCAGAGCTGAGATGGGAGATCTTGACAGAGAACATTGCAAGTCCCGTTGCAGCATCAACCGCTCTGAGCGTCCCTTCCGTAGTATAGTTATTGCTGAATTTGATCTTAAATGAGTCGGCACCCTCAAGAGGGGTGTAGTCGGCAAGGATATAGAGATCCAGGGTGCCCGATGCAACGATAAGTCCGGAAGACTGATTGCTTCGCTGTTCTATCATTCCGGTCCAATCAGTATCCGATGTAATGGCGGTGATCGTAACAACCGACTTGTTCATTTCCATGGCATAGATGGCCATGGACTGGTACAGAAGTTTGTAATCCTTCTGATCAAGGATCATTTTGGAAAACAGAGCCTGAATCTGTTCATCAGTAAGAGGGATCTCTGCAAGAGAAGCATCGTCGGACGTCTCGGTTCCGAGAAAAGCCTCCTGATCCATATAGTCGACAAGTACTTCCTGAGGTGTTACCTCATCTCCGCTATCGATGAAATGAACCTCATCCCTTACCGGAGCGATATCCGGCTTGGAAACCCATTTACTCAGAACCGGTTCCAGGAGCCAGATAGTGACGGAAGCTATAATGCCGAATAATATGGCAAGAAGCGCCGTTATCGCGGTTTTTCTGAGAAGACGGTATTTATTGATCGGTCTTCTTTTTATCTGTTCGGAAATAATACTCTGCTGAAAAGAACCCGGTTTTTCCGCCTTCGGCTTATTCGATTTTTCCGTATTTTTTACATCTTCCATGGTTATTTCAGTATATCTTTACGCTCCAAAAAAGTAAAGAAATAAGCCATTTCCTGTGATATACTTAACATATCATGAACAGCAGAGTTTTAAAGACATTAGAATACGACAAAATACTTTCTCTTTTATCGGAAGAAGCAGATTCTTCTCCCGGAAAAGAACAGATAAAAGCACTTGCTCCGGTATGTGACTTAAAACAGATCGATGAATGGCAGACCCAGACCTCGGATGCTCTTTCCAGACTCATTAAGAGCGGAAGAACAAGCTTCGGAGGCAATGCCGATTTAAGATATATCATTAAATCTCTCGAATCGGGTGCAAGTTTATCTGCTTCCGAATTATTAAAGATCGCTTCGCAGCTAGAAAATGCTGCAAGGCTTGTTAAGTATGGAGAAGAATCCGGAGGCGGCATTTCCTCTGCACTTTCCGCATCGAACACAGGTACTAAGCATACCGTCGATCAGGAAGAAGGTGCAAAGGCCGAAAGAGAGGATGATTCCGACTTTACCGACTCACTCTCGGATCTTTTCGCTTCCCTCTCTCCCCTTCCTCTTTTATCCGGTGAGATCAGAAAGTGTATCATTTCCGAAGAGGAAATTGCGGATGATGCATCTTCCGAACTTAAGAAGATCCGAAGACAAATCCTCCAGACCGGGGATAAGATTCATTCATCCCTTACATCGATGATCAACGGATCAATGAAAACATATCTTCAGGAAGCCGTAATCACCATGAGGGACGGAAGGTACTGTGTTCCGGTTAAATCCGAGTATAAGTCCCAGGTTCCCGGTATGATCCACGATCAGTCCTCCACCGGTTCGACCTATTTTATCGAACCCGCATCTGTTGTTAACCTCAACAACGAGATCAGGACTCTCATGCGTGAAGAGGAGAAAGAGATTGAGAGGATCCTTGCAGACCTCAGTGCAAAGTGCGGACTTCATACAGAAGAGATCTCTTTAAATCAAAAGACCCAGACAGCCCTTGATGTGATATTTGCAAGAGGCAGGCTGGCTCTTAACATGGATGCCACCAGACCTGCGTATAACAGGAAACATTATCTTGTGCTTAAGAAGGCAAGACATCCGCTTATAGATAAGAAGGAAGTCGTTCCGATAGATATCTCTCTCGGCAGGGACTTTGATCTGCTTGTCATCACCGGTCCCAATACCGGCGGTAAGACGGTATCGATCAAAACCGTCGGACTCCTGTGCCTTATGGGACAGTCCGGACTTCACATTCCCGCTGCGTCACATTCGGAATTATGTGTATTCAATGATATATTTGCGGATATCGGAGATGAGCAGAGCATTGAACAGTCTTTATCCACTTTCTCATCTCATATGGTCAATATCGTTGACATACTGAAGAAAGCAGACAGACATTCGCTCTGTCTTTTCGATGAACTCGGAGCAGGAACCGATCCTTCGGAAGGTGCGGCTCTTGCTGTTTCGATACTTGAGCATATGCATGGTCTCGGTATAAGGACCATCGCCACAACTCACTACACCGAGATCAAGATTTTTGCTCTCAAAACGGAAGGCGTAGAAAACGGATGCTGTGAATTCAATGTCGAGACCTTAAGTCCCACATACAGACTCCTCATCGGTGTTCCCGGAAAGAGTAATGCTTTTGCTATTTCCACCAAGCTCGGTCTTCCGGAAGACATTATAGGCGAAGCCAAAAAGCACATTGATGCAGATGCGGAATCCTTTGAGGATGTGATCCAGAATCTCCAGCAGGCCCGTATCGAATCCGAAAACGACCGTAAGGAGATTGCGGAATACAAAGCCAAGATCCGTACGCTTCAGGATCAGCTTCATAATAAGAACATTAAGATCGACGAACAAAAAGCCGGTATCATGAGACGTGCCAATGACGAAGCTGCCAGGATACTCGAAGAAGCCAAAGAGATCGCGGACAAAACAATTCGTGATATGCAGAAAGCCGGTATCACTTCCGGAATGGCAGATCTTGAAAAAGAAAGAACCGCTCTCAGGGAGAAGATCAAAGAGCTGGGTGAAAAGGATACCGCTCCCAAAAAGGCCTCAGGTAAAAAGGCTACCGTTACGGATCCGTCCAAGCTTACCAAGGACACTCACATTATAGTAAACTCTCTCGGAATGAAAGGTGTCGTACAGACTGAGCCCGATTCAAAGGGAGATCTGTTTGTAATGTGCGGTTCCATGAGAATGTTCGTAAATATTAAAGACATCAAGATAGATTATGATGCAATGCCCGCAGATAAACCCGGAACATCGGGTACATATTCCGGTGCGCTTAAAATGGAGAAATCACTCAGCATATCCGCTGAGATCAATCTCCTCGGTATGACCACCGACGAAGCAGTATCCGCTGTATCAAAATATCTTGATGATGCTTACGTTGCTCATATGTCCCCCGTCCGGATCGTTCACGGAAAGGGAACCGGAGCTCTCAGAAATGCCGTTCATTCATATCTGAGAAAACAGAAAAATATTGCAGAATTCCGACTCGGCGAATACGGTGAGGGTGACGCCGGAGTCACAATCGTTAAGTTTAAATAGGGGGAGAATTATTATGGCAGATAAACAAAAAATCCTGATCGTCGATGACGACAACAACATTGCCGAACTGATATCTCTTTATCTTGTTAAGGAATGCTACGACACTCTTATTGTAAATGACGGAGAATCGGCCCTCGATAAAATACCCGAATTCAGACCCGATCTTATGCTCCTGGACATTATGCTTCCCGGAATCGACGGATATGAAGTATGCAGACGCGTACGCACCACATCCGAACTTCCCATCATCATGCTCTCTGCAAAAGGCGAGACCTTTGATAAGGTTCTCGGTCTTCAGCTCGGCGCCGATGATTATATCGAGAAGCCTTTTGATTCCAAAGAAATGGTCGCAAGAGTAAAAGCCGTTCTCAGAAGATCTTCATCCAAGTCGACGGAAATCAGGGAAACTCTTGACTCCGACATCGATGCGGTTTCATATCCCGATCTTCTGATCAATCTAACCAACTATTCCGTTACATACAAGGGAAGCGTTATCGACATGCCTCCCAAAGAGCTTGAACTTTTATATTTCCTTGCTTCATCACCCAACAGAGTATTTACGAGAGAGCAGCTTCTCGATCGTATATGGGGTTATGAATACAGCGGCGATACCAGAACCGTAGATGTTCATATCAAAAGAATACGTGAGAAGATCGGTGAAGGCGAATCATGGCGTATCTCCACCATCTGGGGTAAAGGATACAAGTTCGAAACAGTATGAGACACACGCTTTATCTGAAATTTATTATCGGGTATGTGATATTCGGTCTGTTTTCTTTTCTGGCCGTTTCTCTTTTCGTGCCTCGCATCACCAGAGACTATATCATCCATCAAAAAGCTCAGAATCTTTATTCCGAAGCTTCTCTTATAGCAGACACATACGCAAAGGGTCTTTATTCATCCAGAACTTCACTTGAAACAGTAACGCTTCAGCTCGATTCCCTCAGTGTGTATATGGATGCTGATATTCGTATCATATCTCCCGACGGAATAATCATCCTGGATACCGCAAGTTCGGATTCCGAAACTGCAGCCGTTATTTCCGATTTCGATCCTTCATCGGGCGGCAGCACTTATTATCTTATCGGAAATTTCTTCAATTCATTTGATGAAGAAGTTCTTTCCGTTATATGTCCCATCATCACAAAATACAGAACAAAAGGCTATGTCACGATACATATCTCGATGGATGACATTGAATCCGAATGTAATTCTCTTCTGAATATTTCGTACATAACTCTTATCATAATGTTTCTGCTTTCCCTCATTATCCTGATCTTCTTTACCACATTGGTATATATACCTCTTCGTAAGATCACAATGGGTGCCGAGAAATTTGCGGACGGAAATTATCACTATGAAGTAAATGTCGACAGCCGCGACGAAATGGGATATCTTGCCGCAGCACTCAACTATATGTCCGGTAAGATCGCCGATTCCGAAGATGATCAGAAGAAATTCATTGCAAATGTATCTCACGATTTCCGGTCGCCTCTTACTTCGATAAAAGGATATCTCGAAGCAATGCTCGACGGAACCATTCCCCCCGAGATGCACGAGAAATATCTCGGCATAGTTTTGAATGAAACAGAAAGACTTACCAAACTTACAAACGGACTTCTTGCTCTCAATAATCTGAATACCAAAGGCATGCATCTTGATATCACTGATTTTGATATCAATGATACAGTCAGAAAAGTTGCTGAAACCTTCGAAGGAACCTGCAGGAAAAAATCCATCGCGATAGAACTTGTTCTTACCGGAGATGAATTATATGTTCATGCGGATAAAGGCAGAATAGAACAGATCATTTATAATCTTACCGATAATGCCGTTAAATTCTCCAATCATGATTCCGTTATTAAGATTGAAACTGCCGAGAAGAAAAACAAGATCTATGTATCTGTTAAGGATAACGGTATAGGAATTCCTCCCGAAGACATTTCGATGATATTCAACCGTTTCTATAAATCGGATTCTTCAAGAGGTAAAGACAAGAAAGGAACCGGACTCGGTCTTTCGATAGTAAAAGAAATTCTCACTGCTCACAGTGAGAATATAAATGTAATCTCAACACCCGGAGAAGGAAGTGAATTTATCTTCTCCCTTCAGCCTTCGGATCCGGATGAGATTTAAAACAGGGGGACGGTTCTGCTGTTTCACCCCTGTTTCTAATATTTCATTCTGTACAGATATGATCTTCCTCTGTTTCCTATCTTTTCTATTACTCCCACTTTATACAGGAACGCTATGATAAGACTCGCTTCGTCTCTTTTCATTCCAAGCTTAGCTGCATCATTGACGGTAAATTCTTCGGGAATATCCGGCGGAAGAAGCTGAAGATAGTCTTCGGGACATTCGAATGTAATGTCATCGATTATATCTGTAGGAACTTTATCAAGCCATGTTCCGTATTTTTTATTATCCTTACCGTATCCGTCTTTTATTCTGAATTCATCCGCATCTATTACAATAAAGCGTACGCTCAGATTAGGATCACCGATAAATTCTTTTATTCCGTACACTTCCCTTATCGCGGATTCAATACTTCCGATCTTAGGTGATGTGCGCCTTGGATTACTCATCTCTCCCGTATCCGGATCGATCCAGTATATTTTTCTTTTTCTTATAACGGGATGAACTACCGTTACCTTATACATCGGAAGAAAGTCCGTCAGTTTCTCGCACAGTCTCTTAAGGTTTCTTGTTTGTATCTCATATATATGATCACCGGTATATATATCCGCTACATGGGTACCGATAGGGATCTCCTGTTTATCTTCATCAGGTTCTATATAATTTTTTATGACGGCGTGAATTGTTTTTTCGGAAAGCGTTCCTATTGTAGGTCTGTCTCTGTCCGAAGTAACACTTATAATTGCATTATGAAAACGCTCCCGCATTTCCTTGTTTACGGAAGTGGGAGCGTTTACTGTTTCTTGTACTTTTACTTTTTTATTTCGCATGTACCTGTCTCGGATGTTTTTCATCCGCAGCATATAAAGCTTTGAGTATGATAGGTGTTGAAATACTTGATACAACTATAAGCAGGATTACTGCGGTAAAATATTCGGAACCGATCATTCCTACGCTGAGACCCTTCTGAGATACGATCAGCGCAACTTCACCTCTTGTCATCATGCCGACACCGATCTTAAGAGAATCTTTCCACGAGAATCTGCAAAGTTTTCCCATAAGTCCGCATCCGATTATCTTACAGATAAGTCCTACCAGTACGAAGCAGATACAGAAGAGTATCAGACTTCCGTCTATTGCGGTAAGGTTTGTCTTAAGTCCGATGGAAGCAAAGAATACCGGACCGAAGAGCATGTAGGAATTGGTATCCATCTTCTCTGCAATATAACTTGAGTCTTTAATGGAACAAAGAACTACTCCCGCAACATAAGCTCCTGTGATATCCGCAATTCCGAAATATGTCTCTGCAACGTATGCAAGGCAGAAGCAAAGTGCAAGTCCCATAATGGGAATTCTTCTGGTATGGGGATATTTCATATCCGCAAGCTTGAATATCTTGTAGATGATCCAGCCTATTCCGAGAGCAGCTACGAAAAACAATGCGGTATTGATGATTACTTTTCCGGGATTGGAATCCGGATTCTTAAATCCGATTACGAAAGTGAGAACTATGATTCCGATGACATCATCGATGATCGCAGCACTCATTATCGTCTGTCCGATCTCACCTTTAAGCTTACCCATCTCACGAAGAGTAGAAACCGTGATACTTACACTCGTTGCAGTCAGGATTACTCCTACAAAAACCGCTGTGTAAAAACCCGCCGATCCTACTTCCGAGAATCCGTAGAAACACATGTACAGGATTGTTCCGCCGATCAGTGGAACAGTTACTCCGGAAACAGCAATAAGAAATGCTTTGAATCCTGTCTTAAGCAGATCCTTGAGATTAGTCTCAAGTCCTGCGGAGAACATTAAAAGGATAACTCCGATCTCCGCCATCTGTGTTATAAAATCGCTTTGATCAACAAAGTGAAGAACGCTGGGACCGATCAAAAGACCTGCAATGATCTCACCTACTACCTGCGGCGCCTTTACCCTTCTCGCAAGAAGTCCGAAAACCTTAGCAAATACAATAATGATTGCAAGATCTCTTAATATTGTGTAATCCATTTTTTATCAACCGTCCTCTTCGCTGTCGTCCTGAACGGGAATGATCACTTCTTCCTCGTCATCCTCTTCAAAGGAACCGACCATATTTTCGCTTTCTTTATCCATAGCCTCTTCGCCCTCTTCGAGTGAAGCAAATTCTTTTTCACCGTTGGAAAGTCTGTCGCGGACCTTAGCAACGTTGGCTATCTTCTCACCACCGGAAAGATTCATTAGTTTTACTCCGGATGTGATTCTGGAAAGAACGCTTATATCATCTATACGTATTCTTATCATCTGACCGCCGTCGGTGATCATGATCAGTTCTTCATCACCGTTAACGGCTTTCGCAGCAAGCAGGTCACCTGTCTTATCGGTTATCTTGTAACACTTAACACCTTTACCTGCTCTGTGCTGTCCGTTGAATTCATCTATGTCGGTACGCTTACCCATTCCCTTCTCGGAAATGAAGGTCATGTACTTACCCTGAGAAGCAAGCTGCATTGCAACCACTTCATCACCGCCCGCAAGATTCATTCCGATAACACCGATACTTCCTCTTCCGGTGGTACGTACCTCTTCTTCTCTGAATCTGATACACATACCCTGCTTGGTAGCGAGAAGAATTTCGGAATCCGCATCAGTGATCTTAACATCTATCAGTTCATTACCGTCTACAAGAGTGATGGCTCTGAGTCCGCTCTTTCTGACATTCATGAGCTCATCCATCTTCATCTTCTTAACGGTACCGTTCTTGGTTGCGATGAAGAGATTCTTTCCTTCTTCAAATCCCCAAATGGGAATTATCGCACTAACCTTTTCTCCGGGTTCAAGCTGAAGGAGATTTACAATTGCAACACCTCTCGAAGTACGTGAGCACTCAGGGATGTCATATGCCTTCATTCTGTAGACTCTTCCGGCCGTGGTGAAGAAATTCAGTGAGTGGTGTGTTGTGGTCATGAGGAGATCTTCAACATAATCGTCCTCAATCGTTGCCATACCCTTGATTCCCTTACCCCCACGATTCTGAGCCTTGAAATTATCAACGCTCATTCTCTTGATATATCCGAGTCTTGTCATTGCGATAACGGTATTCTCGTGGGGAATCATATCCTCATCGGGAATATCGAATATGTCATTGCTGAAATGAGTATGTCTCTCATCACCGTATTTATCTGCGGTTTCAGAGATTTCCTTTTTGATCACTCCGAGGAGAAGTTTTTCATCGGCAAGTATTGCTCTGAGTTCTTCGATCTTGGCAAGGAGCTCATTATGCTCTGCAAGAAGTCTGTCTCTTTCAAGTCCGGTGAGTGCTCTCAGTCTCATGTCTACGATAGCCTGAGCCTGAACATCATCAAGTCCGAATCTTGCAATTAATTTTTCTTTTGCTTCAGCGGGAGTAGCGGATCCTCTGATAATGCTGATGACTTCATCTATGAAATCGAGAGCTTTAATAAGTCCCTGTAGAATATGATCTCTTTCTTCCGCTTTACCCAGATCGAATTTGATACGTCTTGTTACTACTTCTTCCTGATGCTTCAGATACTGCTGAAGTACTTCAAGAAGTGTTAATACTTTGGGCTCGTTATTAACAAGCGCCAGCATGATCACACCAAAAGTGTCCTGAAGCTGTGTGTGCTTGTAGAGCTGATTTAAGATGACATTTGCATTTGCATCTTTACGAAGCTCTATTACAACTCTTACAC
>JAGPFR010000016.1 GCA_018056425.1 Lachnospiraceae bacterium | reverse complement strand
AACATCCGGATGCAGGAATTATACCACTTTTTGACTGGTGGGACATAGGAAAATCGGGGCAAAAATGCCTCAAAAATTAATTATTTGTTATTTGGCGATATTTCGGTTGGTTTTTAGTTTTTCATTCCAGGTAATCCTTCGTCGTATTTTCTGCTCCTGTTTCGTTAAATCCGTTTTTCTTCCAAAAACACTCAGCCTGCGGATTTCCTTTAACCCATCCGAGTTTGACATATAAATAACCCCTTTGGCTGAGTTTCTCACATAGTTCAGTGATAATTCCCGATCCAACACCTTTATTCTGAACTGACACATCCGTCATAAAGAACCCTATAAATATAGTTTTGTCATCAGGGAATTCCCTGATCAGATCCATTACTGCTACCAAATCTTCGTTATCATAAAAGCCTATATAGAATTTATCTTGCTTCCCCTTTCCCGGCGGAAGAGCCTTCATATCATCTCGAATACTTTCTTCGCTGACAAAAGGAGGACAGTATTGATAATAAATTTTGTTTTTCTCACAAAGTGTCAAGACAGCAGGAATATCATTTTCAGACAATACCCGTACCGCATACTTATCCGAAAAATTCTGTATCATGTATTCATCTCCCAGATTCTGCCCATTCCGGAACGCATCCGTCAGTTTCTATACATCCCGGGCATATTCCTTCTTTCTTTTTTGAACATCCGGTGCAGCACTCTCCGCAGGCTGTAACAGTTGTAAAGTCAGTCATAAAAATATTCCTAACATTTTATTGCGTATAATGCTTATAACGAGTATATCTGCAATCAAGATTTCGCTACATTTTATCAGAAATATTCGGCTATCATTTTGTCTATCTCATTTGTTCCCAAAGGATTTGCAGATGTTTCCTCTGTTATGATCAGATTTTTCCCGATCACGATCCCGGCATTCATCATGGATTTCATTTTAAATACGGCCTGACGCGCATACTCTCTGTCGTCCATCATTCCTCTGTGTTCCCAGTAGATTTCTTTCCGTTTTTTCACATCCATGATTGTGAAGTCCGGATATGTCACCGTGCCTTTTGACAATATCAGTGGACACTCATACTTGTAGGGAATATGTTTTTCCGCTAGTTTGTTTGCTATGTTCAGCTCAGATTTGGAGCGCACTCTTTCTCCGCGCTCAGTTACAAATACAGGCATTTGCTCGGAAATCTCTTTTCCATCGTAAGGTATGTTCATCCATTCTGCAATGAAATCCTCATCTGATTTATCGATAGGATTTATGTATTCCTTTATTTCCGACGGAAGATCGGAATACAGCTTCCTTATCCTCTCCGAAATACCGTTTGATCTCTTCTGTAGCAGATTGAGATTTCCAATTTCTTCATTCAGCAATTTCAAAGCTTTTTCATTGTACGCTTTTTGAAGTAGCGCCCGAATGATCTGTTTTTCTGATTTGCGGATATATTTTCCGGATGTATCAGTTTTGTTTTTGCGGTTATAAAATTGTATTCTGCTTCCGCTATTCACTACGTGTATGATACCGGCCGGAGCTTTCCGAAGTTCGCTCTCAATACGCATCTTGCAATCAGATAGCTCAAGACAGCGTCTTTGGGCCTCCTCATACAAACCGGATGAATGGAGCATTCCTGAGTAATTATTTCTGTTCATTTGTATTTCCTTTCTTTTTTCATCAACGGATGCACTTGATCCTATGTTCTCCGGACAGTGACGGTAAAGAATCGAATAAGCATCAATCTCCGAGGATTCGCATGGTTTTGATGCTTCTACGCTTGCCCGGCCATCCAAAAAGCATCAACTTCTGTGGATTCGCGTGGTTTTAGTGCTTCTTCGCATGCCCAAACACCCAAAAAGCATCAATTTCTGCGCTGTCCATGTTTTTCGATGCCTCCGCAGATTTGCGCAGACATAAAAAGCATCTAAGATTAAAAATGTTGGGATTTTTGATGCTTTGCCGGGACGAAAGCTCTCGAAAAAGCATCGGAATATTAGCTTCTGAGGATTATTGATGCCTTGTCCGGGGATGGACAAGCGAATAGCATCAAAAGAAAGATTCTCAAAAGATTTCGATGCCCGAAACCGCCATCAAATGGGCTTCGGGCATCGTAAAACGCATAATTTTATATTTGAAAGCAAATGATGCTTTGCCTTCAAAGCATTTGTGACACAGCAAAGGAATCACCGGACAACCTGCCTTATCCTCCAAATGGCTAAGCAGGGTCACTCCAGTTCCACGGTCCCGGGAGGCTTCGAAGTAAGGTCGTAGAGTACTCTGTTTACTCCCTTTACCTCGTTGATGATGCGGTTCATAACCTGCATTAGGATCTCATAAGGGATCTGAGCGGACTCTGCGGTCATGAAGTCAATGGTCTTGACTGCACGGAGAGCAACCGCATGATCGTAAGTTCTCTCATCACCCATAACGCCTACGGATCTCATATTGGTAAGAGCAGCAAAATACTGATTGGGCATCCACTCGGGCCAATAGCTTCTGAGGAGCGCATGGTCGGGATGATCTCTGTCGATATTAACGCCTGCTGCCTTTGCTGCTTCAAATGCATACTCGTTGGCAGCCTTTTCAACTTCTTCTCTGTAGATAAAGTCCGCATCCTGAACGATGGCAACTTTTTCTGCGGTAATATCACCGATGATACGTATGCCGAGTCCCGGTCCGGGGAAGGGCTGTCTGAATACAAGATGATCGGGAATGCCGAGCTCAAGTCCGACCTTTCTGACTTCGTCCTTAAAGAGATTTCTGAGAGGCTCAATGATCTCTTTGAAATCCACATAATCGGGAAGTCCTCCGACATTGTGGTGGGACTTGATCACAGCGGATTCTCCGCCGAGTCCGGATTCAACAACATCGGGATAAATGGTTCCCTGTACGAGGAAGTCAACAGTTCCGATCTTCTTGGCTTCCTCTTCGAATACTCTGATAAATTCTTCTCCGATGATCTTACGCTTGCGCTCAGGCTCGGTTACGCCTGCAAGCTTTCCGTAAAATCTGTCTTTGGCATTTACTCTTATGAAGTTAAGATCATAATGTCCTTCAGGTCCGAAGATTGCTTCAACCTGGTCACCTTCGTCTTTTCTGAGAAGACCGTGATCTACGAATACGCATGTAAGCTGCTTTCCAACAGCCTTGGATAAAAGAACCGCTGCAACGGAAGAATCTACTCCGCCGGAAAGAGCACAGAGAACTTTTCCGTCTCCGACCTTTTCCCTGATAAGCTTAATCTGCTCTTCCGCAAAAGAACTCATCTTCCAATCGCCCTTGCAATGACATACATTGTAGAGGAAATTGCCGAGCATCCTGGTTCCTTCGGGAGTGTGAAGAACTTCGGGATGATACTGGAATCCGTAAAGATTCTCCGCATCATTGGCGATCGCTGCGTAAGGACAATTATCTGTGGTTGCGATAGATTTGAAGCCGGGAGCAATCTTTGATATGTAATCATTATGGCTCATCCAGCATGTTGTGTTTTCCGTTACACCTTCAAAAACGGGAGATGAGGTATCAACCTTAAGAGGAGTATGTCCGTATTCCCTTACGGGAGCCTTTTCGACATTACCTCCGAGAAGAAAGCTCATGAGCTGCGCACCGTAGCAAAGCCCGAGAACGGGAACACCCATTTTAAAGAGTTCTTTGTCACAGGCTGCGGCACCCTCTTCGTAGACGCTGTTGGGTCCACCGGTAAGAATGATTCCCTTGGGATTCATCGCCTTGATCTGATCCACAGGAGTTTTATAAGAGTAGATTTCGCAATATACATTGTTTTCTCTTACTCTTCTTGCGACCAGCTGATTGTACTGACCGCCAAAATCTATTACCAATACCAGTTCTTTATCCATCTTTCCATTCCTTTCAATGCACTAAATTATATATTAAAAAGGGGGTATTGCATAGGGATATGACGTCTTATTTCTTTAATATAAGCCTAATATAATTATCTGAATATTCCGATATAATTATTAAATATACAGAATATTGCAAGGCATGCCTTGCCTGAATGAAAGAATTTCGACAATAAAGCTCAAAAATCCCCTATTTTCGCCAAAAAATGCTCTTGCAAATTTGACTTTAGGGTGATACTTTAATCTTAACTAATAGTCTGATGGTGGTATATTAGGTCTATTTATATATACCACTCTATATAAAAGGAAGGATCCTTTAGTCAGGTTAAGCCTGCACCGGCTGTCACACATTTCAAGGAAGAAAGGGGGCGTGGCGATGAGTGCTGTTAGTAACACTATATTCAACAACTATCTGACGGCGTTCGGCGCCCCGAAGATATCCAAGTACGACACTCACAAGAAGAGTGAGCTTCGCAGTACTTATAATTCCATCGTCAAAGCAAATAAAGATGCTCCCTGGTATCTTCCTGTAAAAGATCAGGAAGCTAAGATTGGTGCGATCGGATTAAAAGAATCCGCTCGTAATCTTCGTTCGTCTCTTGCAGAGGTAGGCGGTCTCGATGAAAACGGTGCATTCAACAAAAAGCATGCATCATCCACCAATCCCGCTACCGTTTCTGTTGATTACATCGGTGATGACAATAGCGAATCGGTTCCTTCATTCGACATAGAAGTAAAGCAGCTTGCTTCACCTCAGGAAAACATCGGTAATTTTCTTCCCGATAATCCCGTATCTCTTCCCGAGGATAATTATTCATTCGACGTCGGCATCGGAGAAATGAACTACGAATTCCAGTTCCACATCTCCGGAGATGAGACAAACAGAAGCATTCAGGAAAGACTTGTAAGACTGGTAAATAACGCCGGCATCGGTTTGAATGCATCACTTGAAACCGAAGGAAACAATTCGGCGATCAGGATCTCATCCGATTCCAGCGGTGTAAGTGCCGGCAAGGAAACGATCTTCTCGATAAGCGATGACAGAACTTCCAAGTCATCCGGATCGGTCGATTATTTCGGACTCGATAAGGTAAACAGCTATCCCACCAATGCAGTCTTTGCATTAAACGGTGAAGACAGAAGTGCATCTTCCAACCATTTCACCATCGGCAAGATGTATGAAGTTACGCTGAATCAGCTCAGCCCCGAAGGAAGTCCGACCACCATAAGCATAAAAGCAGATATCGAATCTGTCGAAGAAAATGTCGGTCAGGTGATCGGAAGCTTCAACGAATTCCTCAAGGCCGTCAATTCATATACCGGCCAGGGTATCAAGACAAGACTTCTTGATAATGAATTAAGCGGAATCACCGGCGCATACAAAGAAGCACTCGGATCACTCGGTATCAATGTAGAAAGTAACGGATCACTTTCGATAGATTCCGACAAGCTCAGGGAAGTAGCAGAGGGAAGCGAAGATATCGGAAAGACATTCAGCACTCTCAAAGACTTCTCGAACTCAATGATGAAAAAGAGTTCTCAGGTTTCACTCGATCCCATGCAGTACGTAAACCGCAAGGTGGTCGCTTATAAGAACCCCGGACACAACCTTTCATCGCCTTATACCTCAAGTATCTATAGCGGCATGATGTTCAACTACAGCTGCTGATACGAATATAAAGTTAAAGCCCTGCAGAGCGATCTGCAGGGCTTTTATACATTCATCTGACAAGTTCGGTATCGGCAAGTTCAAGTGCCGATGCGATTACTTTGTCCATATCATAATACTTATATACTCCGAGTCTTCCGCCGAAGATAACATCCTTCTCGGCATCTGCCATCTCTTTGTATTTGTTGTAGAGTTCGGAATTCCTGTCATTGTTAACCGGATAATACGGTTCATCACCCGGCTTCCATTCTGAAGGATACTCTCTGGTTATGACAGTACCGTCACCTTTTCCGAATTCAAAATGCTTATGCTCTATTATCCTGGTATAGGGAACATCGGCAGACGTGTAATTGACGGCAGCATTTCCCTGGAAGTTATCTACATCCTCCATATACTCTTCTTCAAATCTCAGAGATCTGTATTCGAGATAACCGAGTTTGTATCCGAAGTATTCATCAACAGGTCCGGTGTAGATCACTTTGCCAAATGATTCGGGTTCGGATGAAGCGCAGTTTTTCTCGAGGAAATCACTGTAAGTTATTCCAAGTCTGACCTCGGTTCCTTCCAGCATCTTCCTGACCATTGCGGTATATCCGCCGATGGGAATTCCCTGATATCTGTCATTGAAATAATTGTTATCGTATGTGAATCTTACGGGAAGCCTCTTTATTATGAATGCGGGAAGCTCTGTGCAATCCCTTCCCCACTGCTTGCGCGTATATCCTTTGATAAGCTTTTCGTATATATCACGTCCGACCAGATTAAGAGCCTGTTCTTCCAGATTGGCGGGCTCTTCCTTATAACAATCCGCCTTCTGTTCATCGATGATCTTCCTGGCTTCTTCGGGTGTGGCAATATTCCACATCTTACTGAAGGTATTCATATTGAAAGGCAGATTGTAGAGTTCATCGCCGTATCTTGCGATCGGTGAATTGACGAAATTGTTGAACTCCGCAAATTCCTGGACATAATCCCATACTCTTTTATCGGAAGTGTGGAAAATATGTGCACCGTATTTGTGAACCTGAATTCCGTGTTCTTCCTCGGAATATATGTTTCCGGCAATGTGCTCTCTTTTATCTATTACAAGGCACCTCTTTCCGGCCTGCTTTGCACGCTGTGCAAAAACACTGCCGAAAAGTCCTGCACCAACTATCAGATAATCATATCTCATTTGATATATCCCTTTAAAAGCTCTGCCTTATCGGTCTTCTCCCAGGGAAGTTCAACATCGGTTCTTCCGAAGTGCCCGTATGCGGATGTTGCTTTGTAGATAGGACGTCTGAGATCAAGCATCTTGATGATTCCTGCGGGACGAAGATCGAAATTCTCTCTGACGATCTCAACAAGCTTCTCATCGGAGATCTTACCGGTTCCGAATGTATCAACCATTACGGAAGTGGGCTGTGCTACACCGATCGCATATGAAAGCTGAATCTCGCACTTGTCTGCGATTCCCGCAGCGACGATATTCTTGGCAACGTATCTTGCTGCATAAGCCGCACTTCTGTCAACCTTGGTGCAGTCTTTTCCCGAGAATGCTCCGCCGCCGTGACGAGCATATCCGCCATAGGTATCGACGATGATCTTTCTTCCTGTAAGTCCGGCATCACCGTTGGGTCCGCCGATAACAAATCTTCCGGTAGGATTGATGAAGAACTTGGTGTTCTCATCGATCATCTCTTTGGGAAGCACCTCATCAAATACATACTTCCTGATGTCCTCGTGGATCTGTTCCTGGGTTACCTTATCGTCATGCTGTGTCGATAAAACAACAGCCTCAAGTCTTACGGGCTTTCCGTTCTCATCATACTCAACAGATACCTGGCTCTTTCCGTCAGCTCTGAGATAAGGAAGAGTTCCGTTCTTTCTTACTTCGGTAAGCTTTCTTGTAAGCTTGTGAGCAAGTGATATGGGATAAGGCATAAGCTCGGGAGTCTCGTTAACCGCATAACCGAACATCATACCCTGGTCTCCGGCACCGATGGCTTCTATCTGCTCATCGCTCATCTGATTCTCTCTTGCTTCAAGTGCCTTGTCGACACCCATTGCAATATCGGGAGACTGCTTATCAAGTGCTACGAGAACGGCACAGGTCTTTCCGTCAAATCCCTTATCGGATGAATCGTATCCGATATCGATTATGGTCTTTCTGGCAATGTCCTGGATATCAACATTTGCCTTGGTTGTGATCTCACCGGTGATAAGAACGAATCCGGTACAGGTTGCGGTCTCACAAGCTACACGGCTCATGGGATCCTGCTCGATCATCGCATCAAGGATCGCATCCGATATGGCATCGCAGATTTTATCGGGATGTCCTTCGGTAACGGATTCGGATGTAAATAATATTTTTTCCATATAATTCCTTTCCGGCCTTTCGGCCATTTACCACATAAAAAACCGCTTCCTCGAACAAGAAGCGGATTTAGTCATGTAAAGCTTCCTCTTATTGTTCGAAAAATCGCTCAGGTGGGCACCTTCCTGTTAAGGGGTTGCCGTGGCTTCATCGGTCCTATGTACCTCTGCCAACTCTGAATAAGGGGTAAAACATATTAAGTTAAATAAAAACTACTATATATGAGGATATATGTCAATATCCGTATATATCATCTTCAGCTTGTCATCAGCTTGAAATTGCGATAGTCGTTATCTCTTCTGACGACTCTTACATCTGCACCGAGGCCCCTTAGCTTGAGCTCGAAATCCTCATATCCTCTCTGGATATACCGGATATTGTCTACAATGCTCTCTCCCTCCGCTGCAAGTGCCGCAAGTACAAGTGCCGCACCGGCTCTTAAGTCGGGAGCTGCGATTCCTGCTCCGGTGTATTTGGATACTCCGTCGATGATGGCGGTATTTCCTTCCACCTTAATGTTGGCACCCATTCTTATGAGTTCGTCAACATACTTGAAACGATTCTCGAAAATACTCTCGGTAACAATACTGGTTCCCTCGGAAAGTCCGAGTACTACGGTGATCTGAGGCTGCATATCGGTAGGGAATCCGGGATAAGGAAGAGTCTTGATATGTGTATGTCTGAGAGGTCTCGAACATACAACCCTTACCTGATCTCCCTGTTCCATTACCTCGCAACCAATTTCGAGAAGTTTTGCGGTAATGGATTCAAGGTGCTTGGGAATAACATTCTTAACTGTTATATCGCCCCTTGTAGCTGCAGCTGCCAGCATAAACGTTCCCGCTTCTATCTGATCGGGAACTATTGTGTAATCTGTTCCGTGAAGTTTGGGTACTCCTTTGATCCTGATAACATCGGTACCCGCTCCCTTGATATTTGCTCCCATGGAGTTAAGGAAGTTTGCCACGTCTACGACGTGAGGTTCCTTAGCCGCATTCTCAATGATAGTCTTACCCTCAGCCATGGTAGCGGCGAGCATTACATTAATGGTCGCTCCCACACTGACGACGTCCATATAAATATGGCTGCCCGTCAGACGCTGTGCTCTGGTTTTGATCATACCGTGTTCGAGAATAACTTCGGCTCCGAGAGCTCTGAAGCCTTTGATATGCTGATCGATAGCTCTGCAACCGATGTCACATCCTCCGGGGAGTGTAACTTCGGCGGTTTTATATTTTCCGAGCATTGCACCGATCAGATAATAAGACGCTCTGATCTTCTTGATATTGTCGTCGCATACCACGGTGCTGCCGATATTGGCTGCGTTGATGGTGACGCGATGACGATCTTCTTTATTTACGATGATGCCTATACTTCCCATAGCATCCATGAGCACGTTGGTGTCACGAACGTCGGGAACATTATCTATATGGACGGTCTCATCGGTCATAATTGAGGCGGCTAATATAGGAAGAGCTGCGTTTTTCGCACCTCCTATCTCTACCTCCCCAACCAATGAATTACCGCCGTGAATCAGGTACTGTTCCATGAAAAGCCCCTTGATAGTTACGGATTTAAAATACGCAAAGACTTTAACACAAAAACCCCCGAATGTCCAGTCTGAGCCCCTCTGTGGAAGCCTTTTCACACTTCCGGTTTCCGTGTTTTTGCCTGTTTTAAAGCACTTTTGAGAGCCCCTTATTACTTCAGTTCCCTCTTTATGGAAGAATAGGTCTCCTGCATGACCGAACCGACATATCCGCCGATATTTTTCTTGACTTCCTTATCCAAAAGCGCGGGATCGATGGGATCTCCGAACTCAACTATTACCCTGGTGGACTTTATAAAAGGAATATGTCTTATAAGGATGTTCTCCGTTCCGACCATGGTCATGGGCTGGATCAAAGCGCCGCTCTTGGTTGCGATCTTGAAGCTGCCGTTATGCATGGGAAGAAGATTATCCGTCTCGTAATCCCTGTTTCTGGTTCCCTCCGGGAAAATAAGGATCGAAACGCCTTCCTTGGCAAGCTCGATTGCCCTCAGGATTGTCTCAAGTCCCTTTTTATTATTTTTCCTGTCGAGGAACTGACACTTAAGAAGCATCATCCAGATGCTGAGAAGCGGGATCATCGCAGTTGACTTTTTAGCAATTACACCGGTGGGACATTTGCAGAGAGGATAAGCCACAACAATATCAAAAATACTTCTGTGGTTTCCGATATAAAGCAAAGCTTTGTCCTGAGGGACCTTCTCCCTGCCCCTTACCTCTACCTTGATACCGCAGAGTGTCCATATGCTCCTGAATCCCCACATGACGATGGAATTGGCAAGCTTATCGGCTCCTGCCGGATTGAATTTGCTCATGATGAGGCATACAAGCATCAGGGGAGTCGTGAGGATCAAAAACAACGCCACATAAACAAAAGTAATAAACAATCTGATCATTTCAATGCCCTTTTCTACTTATTGACTATCTGTTAATTACAATTTACCTTCGGATTCCAGCTCAGCCATACATCCGTATATCAGGCAGTACACTCCCGCTCCCCCTTCGGTTGGAGTGTATACCGAAGATTCGACATTCATACCGGACAGATAATGAAGCATCATCTCCATTGTCCTGTCATATTCATATCCTCTGAGGATATAATTGGCGCTCATAAGAAGTCTCATATATCCGATCATCTCCTCCGGACTTCCGGTTTGGGACGATAAAGGATCGGTGATCTCCCTGCGCCTGTTGTTAACGATCTGTGCATTCGACAGGATCGTATTGACCAGCATGTCGCAAAGCTCCTTGTCGACGCTTTGCCTGGTAACAATATATGTCATCGCCCCGTACATATATCCGTCGTCGGGATATACGTCGGATGACGAAAAATAATCCTTATAGTTCAGAAGTTCGGCAGCATACGTGCTGTCTCCCGACGCCCTGTAGAGTTCTGCAAGAGCCCTGAAGGATGCCGAGTCACTCTTTAATACGTTTCCGCTCTGCGAATATATGGATGAAGCTTTCTGAAGGCACTCGGTTGCAAGCGAGCTGTCGTATTCCTTATACAGAAAAGAAAACTTTGCAAGTATCGCCGCATATACAACGGCGTCATTATACGAGCTCTCGGAATAATCACTTCCCGAGATCCAGTCCCTTACGCACACCAGCTGTTCGGGTGCACCGGAAACTATATCAGCCTGATCCGGTCTTACGTCTTCCGTCATTCCGTACCATTCATAAGCCTGCAGAAAATCAAGCACGGTAACGGGTGTGGCGCTAAGGTCCTTCAGACTGTCCATAACCTCGGCATTGATACGGATCCATTTGGATAAATAGTGGTCAGGACTGATGGTAAAGTTCTCGGAATATCCGTATATATCACATTCGATCCTGTATGTTCCGGATGTGGTAAGGGATGAAAAATCAGCCTTCCTGAGCTGATCGTTCCCTTTGGCCTCTTCAAACATTCCCTCAAATACTATCCTGTCCGAATCCAGGTTTCTGATGCTGAAATAAACAACTTCATCCTGCCCCGGGGAGAGCCTTAAATACGCAGTTTTTTCCGAAGCCGATGAATAACCGGACAGATCGGTCATGATATTGGGAAGTCCTGTCGGAACCTCGTAATCAAGTACCGCAACCGGTTCCATGCTCCTGGATCCCGTTAACCCGGAACCGCAGGCGGTCAATCCCAGAATGCAGCACATAAAAAATGAAGCGTATGAAATTGTATGTTTTTTCATACGCCTCATTTTCTCTCCCGTATTTAAAACACACGGAGATATTTTACCACCAAATGGCCTTTCGGTCTATCAGCTGACCATATCGACCTGCTGAAGAGTACCGGCTCTTCCGTCTTCGTAGAGAAACATTCCGGTAGCTCTTATGATGGCATTGGTTTTATTGGTCATATCTTTAAGGGAATACTCTGTTGAGGCATTCATCAGATTGATTGCACCGATCCCTGCTTCTTTGAAAGAAAGAAGCTTGTCGTTTCCGTCTTCTCTGACCCAGACTCTGAGCTTATCGAAGATATCATCGTCTTCATCTATCCATCCGTCCCCGTCGGAATCAAACCGTGACAGTTCCTCAAAACCATTGCCGCTTTTTGTTCCGAAGAGCTCGGATCCGTCATTAACTATTCCGTCCGAATTGATATCAAGTGCCAGAAATCCGTTACCGGGTGCAAGAGATTTGATCTTATCTTCTTTGCCGTCGGAATCAAGATCAAAATAGAACTCCTGATCCGAAACCTCCGTCACACCGGGTTTCAGATTAATGACGAGTGGATCTACGCGGTTTATTTTGTCAAACTGCATTCTCTCTTCCGAATACTTTTCAAATTCCCTGCTCATGTGCACATTGATATCAAAATCAATAGCCCTTCCGTCCGCGGTTACGGCCTTGCCCTTGGAACTGAAACCGGTATCTTCGGTTTCTTTGAAATAATGCTTTTCGGTCATGTCGAATTTCATGACCACAGACAACTCGGGATTCATTTTCGAAACCGAAGCGGTATCGCATTTTTCATATCCGCTTCGAAGATCCGCCATCAGCTCATCGATCCTCTTCCGGTAATCCTCAAACAGCAGAGAGAAAATATACAAAACGGACATCTTACGCACATACATAGAAGTATCAGGTCCTACCGCTTCGGAACTTTCTTCGGGAGTTATTCCTCTTACGCTCATGTCACCCATGATATCCATAAGCGTAGCCTTTTTATCCTCCGCCTTTTCATCTTCCGCAGTCTCCGGGGCTTCAAGTTTTTCTGCTTTGTCCCCGTACTTTCCCAGAAGGGTATCCATAAATGATGCCCCTCCTCCGCGTGCTCCGAATCCGAGTTCACCGCTTATTCCCGAACCCGTTATCTGCGCAACTTTCAAATTCCTTTCTGAATAACTGACAGCACTGTAGCTGCGTTCGGACTCCATTCCTGTGACCGAACTTTCAATCCTCAATAATATTCTCCTTTCTTAAACTTACCTCATCGGAAAAAAGACAACAAAAAGAACGCCTCCGGGATTCCGGAGTTTAACTCCTGCCCGTGCGGGCTGTGAATCCTTTCTGCGTTCGTCATTCCCTGATATGAGGTTTTAATAAATTAAAAGACCGGAGGAAATTATCCTCCGATCTTTATATCGGTTTATTTACCGGAAAAAATTAGTCTTTATTGCCCGGAAAAGGTATAACCTTGGGATCAGCGTTCGGGGAAATTATCGAGGCAACTGAGGCTGCTTTTTCAAGCCTGTCCCTGGCTTCCTTCTGTTTTCTCATAACCACGGAAGCAACAAGATTCCTGGGAATTACGATATTTTCCATAAAAGGATTGATCACGATCCCGTAGGTCGTATTCTCGCTTCCGTCGGGATTGGGTGTAAGGATAAACCTTGCCAGATCCGAAAACCTGACGGCAACGGTCTCTTTGACAAACTCTTCGGGAAGCCTGGATGCTCCTTCCATAGCCTGTGCTTTTTCTACTGTAGCATTATCGGTAAATGCAACAAAGAATCTTCTGCCGTCCGATCCTGTCAGAATAGGGAAGCGAAACTGTGCTTTTCCGTTAACGAGCTTTTCGCCATCAGGTCCCACTTCAGCCTTGACTTCGGCGGGAGCAAGAAACTCCGCCTTATCAAGTTCTTCCATAAACATTTCCTGATGCTTGGGGTCGGGATTTTTTCCGTCAGCCTTTATAAGCTGCATTACTCCGACCAGCATGGGATTTGATACTTGCTTGTTTAATTCCATCTTATCTCCTGTTGAAATTAATGAGGCATCCCTTAAGGATGATCTGTCTCTCCTCATCGGTAAGGCTTCCGAGGGTCATGGTAAACTCTTTCAGATCTCCCGAAGCGGTATCTACCATGTATGCCTTAATGCTGTCTGCCTTATCAATAACTGCCTGCTTGATTCCGGGTACGAAAATGTAATCCAGATTCTTGAAAGGAAGATCTCCGTCTTCGATTATGAAGGGAAGCATACCCCAGTTGATAAGGTTTGATCTGTATCTCTTGGTAGCATATTCATTGGCGATATTAGCCCATCCGCCGAGAACTCTCTGGCAGGAAGCTGCCTGCTCTCTGGCTGAACCGTCGCCGGGCTTTACTGCGAAGATGGTTGATCCGATACCGGTATTGTCTTCCTTTGCATCGGGGAAAGTCTTGTTAACCGCATTTACAACCGCTTTGATCTCATCGGTCATATCCGCAAATGCAGTGCCTTCCTCTCTCTTTACTTCCTGTGCTCTTACTTCCTTGGCACGTCCCACATATTCGGGATCCTTACGTGAAAGTGCAAACTCTGCAAGTCCGAGAGGATTTGATCTGTAGCTTGAAGTCTCTCCCGAAGGGATCAGCTCATCGGTAGTGGTAACGGGATCGTGGATCTCAGATACGACCTTAAGGATGAGATTATCCTGAAGAGCGGGCATCTTGGGCCAGTCCTTGATATTGGGTCCGAGGATAAGCTTCTCATCGGGATTTGCAACATTACCCGAGTTGAATACTCTCTTCTGGTAAATACCTGCATCAAAGTGATAGGTATATTTGTTGAAGTTTCCTTCGAAGTTCTCTGCACTGGTAAGAACTCCGCCGTTTGCTGCAGTTGCAGCAATACTTCTTGCATCCATAAGTGCAACGGATGCAACCTGTCCGTTCTGAACCTTTGAACCTTCTCTGTTGGGGAAGTTTCTGGTTGAATGACGGATCGAGAATGCGTTGTTGGAAGGGGTGTCGCCTGCACCGAAGCAGGGACCGCAGAATGCAGTCTTAAGAACCGCGCCGGTCTCAAGGATGGTTGCAGCGCATCCGTTCTTAATGATCTCCATATATACGGGCATTGATGCGGGATATACGCTGAGTGTAAATTCTCCGTCTCCGATGGAAGCACCCTTGAGGATATCCGCAGCAGCACAGATATTTTCAAATCCGCCGCCGGCACATCCTGCGATAATACCCTGATCTACATAGAACTTACCGCCCCTGAGTTTACTCATGAGCTCGAACTCTACTTTATCGCCGAATGAAACTTTTGCTCTCTCCTCAGCCTCATGGATGATATCTTCGGGATTGGCATTGAACTCATCAATGGTAAATGCGTTCGAAGGATGGAAAGGCATTGCAATCATGGGCTTGATCTCGGAAAGATCTACGATAACCGCACCGTCATAATACGCTACGGCACCGGGATCCATCTTGTAATAATCCTCTCCTCTGCCGTGAATCTCAAGGAATTCTTTGGTCTTGTCGTCTGTAACCCAGATGGATGACAGACATGTCGTTTCTGTGGTCATTACATCGACACCGATCCTGAAATCTTCGGAAAGATTTGCAACACCGGGACCTACAAACTCCATTACCTTATTCTTAACGTATCCGTTCTTGAATACGGCACCGATTATCGCGATGGCAACATCCTGAGGTCCTACTCCCTTTCTGGGTGAACCGGTAAGATAGATTGCTACGATACCGGGCATGGCAACATCATAGGTCTGTCCGAGAAGCTGCTTAACAAGCTCGGGTCCGCCTTCTCCCATTGCCATGGTTCCGAGTGCACCGTATCTGGTGTGAGAGTCCGAACCGAGGATCATCTTTCCGCATCCTGCCATCATCTCACGCTCAAACTGATGGATGACTGCCTGATGAGGAGGTACATAGATTCCGCCGTACTTTCTTGCAGCGGAAAGTCCGAATACGTGATCGTCCTCGTTGATGGTTCCGCCTACGGCACAAAGAGAGTTGTGGCAGTTGGTCAGAACATAGGGAATGGGGAACTTCTCAAGTCCCGAAGCTCTTGCTGTCTGAATGATACCAACAAAGGTGATATCATGGCTTGCAAGTGAGTCGTACTTGATCTTAAGGTTCTCCATATTTCCGGAGGTGTTGTGCTTCTCCAGAATGGAGTAAGCCATGGTGGAGCGCTTTGCAACAGCTTTATCGGGAGCACTTCCCGTAAGCGATGTGATCTTAGCGCCTGCTTCCGCATTATCCTCAACAAGCTCAGTGCCGTTTACAAGATATGCGCCGCCGTCTGTAAGTCTGATCATAATATATCTCCTCATAAATCGTACCGGAGCCGGAGCTCCGGTACATTTTAATTACTTCTCTGTCTTTGATGCTTTTCTCTTTAATACAACTTTATCGAGATGCCAGATCTCATCAACATACTGCTGAATGGTTCTGTCGGATGTAAACTTTCCGGAACATGCTACATTGAGTATCGCGCTCTTAGCCCATGCCGACTGATTCTCGTAATACTCTACGATCTTCGCTCTTGCATCCGCATAGGACTTGAAATCCTTAAGTATGAAATATGCATCCGCCTTGGAAGTGGACTGAGTGTTCAGAAGACTGTTATAAAGAGGTCTGAAGAGCTCAGTGTCGGGCGAATAAGTTCCGTTGATCAGCTGCATGAGGACACGTCTGATGTCGGGATCGTTATTGAAGATCTGCATAGGATCGTATCCGCCGCCTGTTTCAAATCCGATTACCTCGTCAGAACTCATACCGAAGATGAATGCATTCTCTTCTCCGACTTCCTTAACGATCTCTACGTTAGCTCCGTCCATGGTTCCGAGAGTCAGAGCACCGTTGAGCATGAATTTCATGTTACCGGTTCCGGATGCCTCCTTGGAAGCTGTCGAGATCTGCTCGGAAATATCGGATGCCGCGAAGATAAGCTCCGCATTCGATACGTTATAGTTCTCGATGAATACGATCTTCATAAGACCTTTAACATCGGGATCGTTGTTTACGACATCTGCAACGGAATTGATAAGCTTAATTGTAAGCTTTGCATTTCTGTATCCTGCTGCGGCCTTTGCTCCGAAGATAAATGTTCTCGGAGTAAAATCCATATCGGGATGATCCTTAAGTTCGTTGTACAGATACATAATATGAAGAATATTCATGAGCTGTCTCTTATACTCATGGAGACGCTTTACCTGAACATCGAATATGGATCTGGGATCCACTTCGATTCCGTTGTGCTCCGCAATATACTCGGCAAGACGCACCTTGTTGCGGTACTTGATATTCATGAACTCTTTCTGTGCTTTCTTATCGTCAGCATAAATGGCGAGTTCGTGAATATGAGGAAGATCGGTGATCCACTCATTTCCTATATGATCGGTGATCCAATCCGCAAGAAGAGGATTTCCGTGAAGGAGGAATCTTCTCTGGGTGATACCGTTTGTCTTGTTATTGAACTTCTCGGGGAACATCTCATAGAAGTCCCTGAGTTCCTGCTTCTTAAGGATCTCGGTATGAAGTTCGGCAACTCCGTTTACGGAATATCCGGATACGATAGCCATGTGTGCCATCTTGACCTGTCCGTCATAAATGACTGCCATCTTGCGGATCTTCTCGTTAACATCAACGCCGGGAACATTCGAATACTTCTCTTTAACCTGCTCGATGAATCTTCTGTTTATCTCTTCCACGATCTGATAGATTCTGGGAAGAAGTCTGCTGAAGAGTTCTATGGGCCACTTCTCGAGAGCTTCGCTCATGATGGTGTGGTTGGTGTAAGCACATGTCTTAGTGGTGACATCCCATGCTTCATCCCATGTAAGTCCGTAGTCATCCATGAGAACCCTCATGAGTTCTGCGATTGCTACGGTGGGATGTGTATCGTTAAGCTGGAAGGTTACCTTCTCATGGAACTTCCTGATATCCTTATGCGAGCGCATGTACTTATCGACAGCTTCCTGAACGGATGCCGAGATAAAGAAGTACTGTTGCTTAAGTCTGAGTTCCTTACCTGCATAATGGTTGTCGTTGGGATAAAGAACCTCAACGATATTCTTGGCAAGGTTAGCCTGCTCAACGGATCTCTGATAATCACCCTTATCGAATGCATCGAGCTGGAAGCACTCTATGGGTTCAGCATCCCAGATCCTGAGGATATTAACGATTCCGTTTCCGTAACCTACGATAGGGATATCAAAAGGAATTGCTCTTACAGACTGATAGTCCTTCTGAGTGAAGATTCCTCTTCCCTTCTCATCGGTATGAAAATCAACATATCCGCCGAACTTGATCTCCTTGGCATATTCGGGACGGCGGAGTTCGAAAGGATTTCCGTTTGCAAGCCAGTTATCGGGAACTTCAACCTGATATCCGTCCTCGATCTTCTGCTTGAACATTCCGTAACGATAGCGGATACCGCATCCGTATGCGGGATATCCTAAGGTTGCAAGTGAATCCAGGAAACAAGCGGCAAGTCTTCCGAGACCGCCGTTTCCGAGAGCTGCATCGGGTTCCTGATCCTCGACCACATTCAAGTCAAGTCCCATTTCCTCACATGCTTCTTTGACGGGCTTGTAAGCCTCCATGTTAATAAGGCAGTTGCCGAGGGCTCTTCCCATAAGGAATTCCATCGACATGTAATAAACCATCTTGGGATCTTCTTTTTCATATGCTTCCTGAGTCTCGATCCACATATCCATGATCTGATCCTTGATCGCATATGATACTGCCTGGAAGATCTGCTGGGGAGTTGCCTCCTCCATCGTCTTTCTGAAAAGTGTCTTTACATTGTAATTGACACTTCTCTTAAAAAGTTTCTTATCAAACTTATCTCTCTTGGTAGCACCTGAATTCTTCAATATCGTATCTCCTTTCAAAGAAATAAGATTTGTCAGATTTTTTCGAGACTGATGGTAACTTTTTCGCCGTTGATATCCCATTCTTTGGAGAATGCGAAATCTTTGCCTGATGTAATTTCGTCTGCGAGAAGCTTAGTGGAGATCTGCTCCTCATTCTTTTTAACAATACCGAGAAGTTTCTCGTTTCCGTTCAGCGAGATGCGGATATGATCCATAACTTCGAATCCGGAATCCTTACGCATTGTCTGAACCTTGGAAACAAGCTCTGCGGCAAATCCCTCTTCGATGAGTTCATCAGTGAGGTTAAGGTCGAGTACTACAGTCATGCCGTGATCTTCGGAAGCTTCATAGCCTTCCTTCTTGGTCATCTCGATGAGAAGATCTTCCTTGGTAAGTTCAACCGCATCGCCGTTTACGTCGAATGCAAGAACGCCCTTGGACTCAAGCTCATCCATAGCTGCATTTCCGTCGATCTCTTTAAGGTACTTCTGGATTCCTCCGAGAAGCTTTCCGTACTTGGGTCCTACGGTCTTAAGCTGGGGCTTGAAGATATATGTGGTGAACTCTCTTACGTCTTCGGCAAAGAGAACTTCCTTAACATTGAGCTCTTCCCTGATGATATCGATGTAGAACTCATCCAGCTTCTCATCACTCTTGATATACATTTTCGAGATGGGCTGACGGTTCTTTACTGCGCCTTCATTTCTGCATGCGCGTCCGAGAACAACCGCATCAAGAACGGTCTCCATCTTCTCCTCAAGTTCCTTATCGATGAGCTTCTCATCAGCTACGGGATAATCGCAGAGATGGATACTCTCGGGGGCGTTTGCATCGGAATTTCTTACGATGTTCTGATAGATGCTCTCAGTCATGAAGGGGATCATGGGAGCTGCTGCCTTGGAGATGGTAACAAGTGCGGTATAAAGGGTCATGTACGCATTGATCTTGTCCTGCTCCATTCCCTTAGCCCAGAATCTCTCACGGCTACGGCGTACATACCAGTTACTCATCTCATCGACGAACTTCTCGAGTGCAGCGCCTGCCTCGGGGATCTTGTACTGGTCAAGGTCACCGTCGACTTCTTTTACGCAGGTGTTAAGTCTGGAAAGAAGCCACTTGTCCATGACGGGAAGCTTATCGTACTCAAGGCTGTACTTGCCGGCATCGAAATTATCGATGTTTGCATAGAGTACGAAGAATGCATATGTGTTCCAAAGAGTACCGAGGAACTTTCTCTGTCCTTCGATAACAGCAGCCTCGGAGAATCTCTTGGGAAGCCAGGGAGCTGCGCTGGTATAGAAATACCATCTGATGGCATCCGCACCGAACTTGCCGAGTGCTTCCATGGGATCTACCACGTTTCCGAGATGCTTACTCATCTTTCTGCCCTGCTCATCCTGAACAAGACCGAGAACGATGACATTTTCATAAGGGGACTTGTTGAACAGGAGCGTTCCTTCAGCCATGAGGGAGTAGAACCATCCTCTGGTCTGGTCGACAGCTTCGGAAATGAATGCTGCGGGGAACTGCTGCTCAAAAAGCTCTTTATTTTCAAAAGGATAATGGTGCTGAGCGAAGGGCATCGCACCTGAGTCAAACCAGCAGTCGATAACTTCGGGAACTCTCTTCATTGCCTTTCCGCAGTCAGGGCACTTGCAGGTTATCTCATCGATATAAGGTCTGTGGAGCTCGACGGTCTTGGCCTTTTCGTCTCCGCTTGCTGCATAGAGCTCATCTCTGGATCCAATGCAGATTCTCTTGCCGCATTCGCACTCCCAGATATTGAGCGGAGTACCCCAGTAACGGTTTCTGGAAAGAGCCCAGTCCTGAATGTTCTCGAGCCAGTTGCCGAATCTTCCGGTTCCGATCGACTCGGGCATCCAGTGAACGGTCTTATTGTTTCTTACAAGGTCATCCTTAACGGCAGTGACCTTAACGTACCATGACTCACGCGCATAGTAGAGAAGCGGAGTATCGCATCTCCAGCAGAAAGGATAATCGTGCTCGAACTTGGGAGCATCGAAGAGCTTTCCGTCTGCGTCGAGATCTTTGAGAACAAGGGGATCGGCATCCTTAACAAACTTTCCTTCGTAAGGAGTATCGGCGGTCATGTTACCCTTGCTGTCTACGAACTGTACGAAAGGAAGATCATACTCGCGGCCCACACGTGAGTCGTCCTCACCGAATGCGGGAGCGATGTGTACGATACCGGTACCGTCGGTCATTGTTACATAATCGTCTTTAACGATGAAGTGAGCTTTCTTGTGCTGCTTGTCAGCCGCCTTAGCCGCGCCATCAAAGAGAGGCTCATACTCCATTCTCTCAAGGTCGCTTCCGACGTACTTTTCAATGATCTCGTATGCGGGAGCATCGTCCGTCTTAAACTTGCCGAGAACGGTATCGCAAAGTGCCTCTGCAAGGATGTAGGTATATCCGTCGGCAGCCTTAACCTTCACATAGCTCTCTGAAGGATTAACGCAGAGTGCAACGTTTGAAGGAAGGGTCCAGGGGGTTGTGGTCCAAGCAAGGAAGTAGAAATCTCCGTCCTTAGCCTTGAAACGAACGATCGCGGAACGCTCCTTAACGGTCTTATATCCCTGAGCTACCTCGTGTGATGAAAGAGGGGTTCCGCATCTGGGGCAGTAAGGAACGATCTTGAAACCCTTGTAGAGAAGTCCCTTATCCCAGATAGTCTTAAGAGCCCACCACTCGGACTCGATATAGTTGTCGTCATAGGTGATGTAGGGATTGTCCATATCAGCCCAGAAGCCGATCTTGCCGGAGAAATCCTCCCACATTCCCTTATATTTCCATACGGACTCCTTACACTTGCCGATGAAAGGCTCAAGTCCGTATTCTTCGATCTGTTCCTTGCCGTTGATGCCAAGGAGCTTCTCGACTTCGAGCTCTACGGGAAGACCGTGAGTATCCCATCCGGCCTTTCTGGGAACCTGATATCCCTTCATGGTACGGTATCTGGGGATCATGTCCTTGATGGTACGGGTCTCGACGTGACCGATATGGGGCTTTCCGTTTGCGGTCGGAGGTCCGTCATAGAATGTATAGACCGGTCCTTCCTTGCGGGAATCAATGCTCTTTCTGAATATGTCATTCTCCGCCCAGAATTTTTCTACTTCTTCCTCTCTCTGAGTAAAAGAGAGATCGGAATTAACCTGCTTATACATAAATTCCTCCTGTAATAAAAAACAAACCTCACCCTGGTAAGCGAGGCGTCTTTGCTTTCTCTACTATAAAAATGTATCAAACGCAATTTTAGTGTAAAATGCCGATATTGTCAATATTATCGCGGGTTTTGCATTGTTTTTTGATAACGTGAAATATATAATATATGGGTAGTTATTTTATGAGGACACTGAAGTGGCTGAAAAGAAAACTCAGACAACGAAAAACAAGCATAAAAGGGTCAGAAAAGGGTCTATCAGCGGACAAATGTATACGATCGCGATTCTGCCAGTAATACTCTTTGCCCTGGTGATCACAATAGCGGGAATCCCGTTCCTGAGCGGCGTAATGCATGATATGGCGGAAAAAGAACTCAGAAACGCCTGCATGAGCACTTCCCTTCTCATGGACGCGACCTATGCCGGCGACTACAGGCTTACGGGAAGCGATGCGCTCTATTTTTACAAAGGCGATACCGACATAACCATGGATTACTCCGTGATAGACTCCATCAAAGAGTCGACGGACCTTGATATCTCTATTTTCTACAAGGATACCAGGATCCTGACGACGCTCACGGATGAAAACGGAGCCAGAATGGTTGGAACCGGAATAGCACCCCAGATATTCAAGTCCGTATATGAGGACGGACAGGAAGCTTTTTATAACAATACAGTCATTTTCGGAACCCCTTACTACACCTACTACATTCCTCTTGTCTCCAGTCACGGGAACGTTCAGGGAATCATCGCGGCGGCCCGTCCGTCGGCCAATGTCAACAAAACCATCCGGAGCTATATCCTGATACTTGCGGGAATAGCCCTTGTACTTACCGGTCTGATGATATTCATAGTCATAAGCATCACCAGGCCCATGACAAGATCCATCGAAAGTATCTTTGCCTTCGTCAAGGAAGCATCCGGCGGAAACGAAACCGTAACCCTTGATGAGAACGTTCTCAGAAGACAGGACGAGCTCGGTGAGATCGGTGAAAGCGTACTCATGATGCAAAGATCCATGAGATCCATGATGGAATCCGACCCCCTTACCGGACTGTTCAACAGGCGCTCCGCTCACAGAAAAATCGCTCCCATCGTTGCAAAGGCCAAGAATTCACCCGAATCCTTCTGCATCTGTATCGGGGATATCGACTTTTTCAAGCATGTTAATGACACCTACGGCCATGACGCCGGCGATGAGGTTCTGATAAAGGTTGCGGATATCATCAGGGAACATATGAAAAACCTCGGCTTCGTCTCAAGATGGGGCGGAGAAGAGTTTCTCATGGTATTTGACAGAACAAGCCTTCTGATGGCCGAAAGCAGCCTGTGGGGCCTTCTGGAAAAGATCAGGGCAGCGGAGATCAGATACGATAACTACGTGATCAAGGTCACCATGAGTTACGGTGTCAGCGAATGGGATAAAAAAGAAAGCGTCGACGATCTTATCAGGAGCGCCGACGACAAACTTTATTACGCTAAGAACAGTGGACGAAACAGGGTTGTAAGTAAGATCGAAACCGGGGAAAACGACGGAAATTCCGAAGAAAACGATCTTGAACAGCTCTTAAGATCCATCGGAGGCGGTTCTCCCGACAACACTCCTTTATCAACGGACGGTTCGGGACATTTCGAAAACCTCTCGGCCAAAGAACTTGAAGACATACTCAGCGGTAAAGCGGATGAAGAAGCGGCAATTGAAGGAAACGACACGCCCTCCGCACCTATCACATTTTCCGAGGATTCGTACACTGACACTGCCATTCTCGGAATCAAAACCGTTAAATAAAACCTGATCCGTATCCGCCCCATTCACCGAAACCTTCAGTGATGCGGGACGTAGCTTTCGGAAAACCGTGGTCTTATCTTTGAAATATATATCGGACCGGATCTCAGACAACTTAACAGGGCGGGGTAAATCCCCGCCCTTTACTTTATGCTTTTTTCTTCTTATCCGGGACCATCTGTACGATCATTATCGCGATAAACATCAAAATACTGCCTATGATCTCCCTGGAAGAAAGCTTCTGACCAAGGATCAGAAATCCCCCGAGGACGGAAAAAACAGCTTCGGCGCTCATGAGTATCGAAGCGACATAAGGTTCGATCCTCGACTGGCATATGATCTGAATGGTATAAGCGATTCCGCCCGACAAAACGCCCGCATACAAAAGAGGTATCATGGCCACCATTATCGAGGTCATCTTCACATCTTCAAACGCAAACATGATAACGCCGCTCGTTACGGTCACGGTAAGAAACTCTATGCATGCAAGCTTTACGGTGTCATATTCTCCCGCAAAAGCATCTATTGCCAGAATCTGCAGCGCAAAAACGAACGCGCAGGCAATTAAGTACAGATCCCCGGATGTTACCGTAAGGCTTCCGCTCATGGTCAGAAAATACAGTCCGGCAACGGCAAGAACGATACCGATCCAGATATTTGCACCTATCTTTCTTTTCAGGAAAAGTCCCAGAACCGGCACGATCACGATATACATTGCGGTTATAAATCCGGCTTTCCCGACAGAATCTGTTTTCAGGATCCCGACCTGTTGAAGGTTAGAAGCAAGTGATAAGAGAACTCCTATGATGATCCCGGCTCTCCACAGCTTTCCGTTTTTCCAGGAGCAGGCCTCAGGGGCCTTGCCTGAATTTCCGAATCTGTCATGTACAAAAGAAAACATAAAAACCACTACCGTGGCCATTGCAAATCTTACTGCCGAAAAAGTAAAGGGGCCGACCTTCTCCATTCCGATACTCTGGAAAGCAAATGCGAGGCCCCAGATGAGTGCTCCGAAAAGCTGGAGCAGAGCAAATAATATACGGGCGTTTTTCATTATGACTTTCTGTCCTTGTAGATTTTATGCAGATATTCCCTGATCTCCTGATCCACAGGGATCTTAAGAACATCGGAAGCAAGCTTTTCCGCATCGGCAACCGTCCACTCCGAAAGAGTTCTTCTGACCTCCGAAACAGAACGTGGATTAACGCTGAATTTCCTGCAGCCAAAGCCTGCTATGATGGGAATGACTTCCGGATCGGAAGCCGCTTCACCGCACATTGATATATCGATCCCCGCAGACTTTGCGGCATCGATGGTCTGCTTGATCATACGAAGTACCGAGGGCTGGGTCACGGACTGAAGATACGCAACCCTGCTGTTTCCTCTGTCAGCGCTCATCACATACTGCACCAGATCATTCGTTCCTATGGAAAAGAAATCGCACTCATGTGCAAGCATATCCGCGATGATCGCTGCGGAAGGAGTTTCTATCGTTGCACCGACTTTAATATCATCGTCAAACTCATATCCCTCGTCACGAAGATCCGATTTGATCTCATGTATCAGGGATTTGATGCTTCTCATTTCTTCGACGCAGGTGATCATCGGAATCATTACTGAGATATTCCCGCCCGCGCTTGCTCTGAGTATTGCACGCAGCTGTACGGAAAAAACATCTCTGTGTCCGAGGCTGTATCTGACTCCTCTGTAGCCCAGGAAAGGATTGTCTTCTTTGTCCAGTTCCAGAAAAGGAATACTCTTGTCGCCGCCTATATCAAGCGTCCTTATGATCACTTCTTTTCCCTTCATGGAGGAAACGACTCTTGAATACACCCTTGTCTGTTCCTCTTCATCGGGAATCCTGCCCTCACCGGACAGAAGATTCTCCGTTCTGAAAAGTCCTATTCCCTCTCCGCCTTCGTCAATGGCATGCATTACGCTGAGGATGTCCGACGTATTGCACATGACAACGGCCTGCGTTCCGTCAGCCATAACAGTTTTACGGTTTCGGAATTCTTTGAGCTGTTCAAGATCCGCAAGATACTTTTTTCTCTTTACGGAATAACCCGCTACTATTTCAGGATCCGGTCTTTCATATACATAACCGCTGATCCCGTCAACTATCACGGTATCTCCGTCATTTATTCCGCTTGTTGCTCCGATGACATCATATACCGCAGGGATGCCCATTGATTTGGCAGCCAGTGCAGAATGCGAAGCCATACCGCCTGTTTCGCATACAAGTCCCGATATGCTGTATTCCTTAAGAACACCTGCCATAAAAGGAGTAAGGTGGGATGCGACAAGAACTGCTCCGGGTTTCATGCCGGAAATCGCTTCGATAAATTCTTCGTTACTCATCACCGAGCCATCCCGTGATGCAATAACTTTCGCGATACCGATGCCTATTCCTTTTGATACTTCAGATCCGTTAAACATACAATCATCCTACAGAAGGGTCATAACCTTGACATAGTCTTCGGTCTTATCCCTCATTATTTCAAATCCTTTTGTGAGATCTTCAAAAGCCAGCCTGTGAGATATAAGTTTTTCCGGCGAGATCTTTCCCGCTTTCAGTGCATTCAGGACAAGATGCCAGTCATCGTCTTCATCTCCGGTAAAGGAAGAATTCCACGTTCCCGTTACCTTAAGCTGCTTTCTTAAGATCTTCCAATACTCATCCTTGGGGAAAGTCATATCGGATGCGGGATTTCCGACAAGCTGAAGCCTTCCGCCGCCCGCAAGAACATTCAGTCCGAGACCGATCGACTCATTTTTTCCGACACATTCAAAATATATGTCCGCGCCCTCAGAGCCCGTAACTATATTTACAAAACTGACAGGGTCGTCGTTTTTGACATTGCAATATGCAGAATCGGGGATGCCGAGAATTGCGGCATATTCTTTCTGACACTCTTTATTTCCGAGGCAGAATATATTCTTATAACCCATGCCTCTTAAGAGCATGACCGTAAACAGGCCGATGGTTCCCATACCGGAGATCACAATATTAAGACCTGCTTCATCTTCTCCGGGAGCAAGTGATAAACCGCACTGTCTGATCGAATGCATCGAAACAGATATGGGTTCGAGCATTGCAGCCTGTTCATAGGAAACATTTTCCGAAAGTTCTATCAGGTTCGCTGCAGGGACTTTGACATATTCGGCAAACCCGCCGTCGCTTCTCGATCCGAGATAGTTATAGTTCCTGCACATCTCATAGAGTTTCTTTTTGCACGCACTGCACTTTCCGCAGGGTATCAGCGGAAATATACCCACTCTCTTGCCTGCAAGGATGTTCCATTTGCTGTTTCCTACGGAAATAACTTCTCCGCTGAACTCATGTCCCGGTATAAGTGGATGATGATATGCTCCGGTCTTATATATCCTCGGAATGTCCGATCCGCATATTCCCGCAGCATGAACCTTAACGATCGCACACTCATCCTCCGGAACGAATGCCTGTCCGTTTCGGGATGTGATACCGTTTCCGTCATGTTCGGGGGTCTTGGCCTGCCTCAATCCGATATCTGCTACTGCATTTAAAACATATGCTCTCATTTATCGATAATCTCTTGAAATCTTGTCAGATCCGCGGGAGTTGTAATCTTGAAATTATTCTCGTCTCCCGGAATTGTCTTTATGTTCATCCCCGCCATTACGGCAGGCTGCATGGAACCGCTTATCTCTTTTATCTTATCGGGAAGGAGCTTTTCGTTTGCTTTGAGATACGTAGCGAATCTGAAGCCCTCGGGAGCCTGTCCTGCCGCTATCCTGCTCCTGTCCAGATTGGACACAACCTTTCCGTTCTCCACTTCATATACCGTATCCTTCATCGGAAGGACCGGAAGTACCGCATCAGCCTCTTTGAGTTTTTCGGCTATCATACGGATGGTATCATCCGAAACGAGAGGTCTTGCAGCATCATGAATTATGACAAAGTCGTCATTTCCGATAACGTCCTTCAGCTTACTCATACCCGACAGGATGGACAGCTGTCTCGTCACGCCGGGAGATGCAAAACCCGCAAACTTTCCGGTGCCCGTAACCATCCCGCTTATCAGATCTTTATATTCATCCGCACAGACGATGACTATTTTATCGACAGAGGAAGATTTTGCAAAAGTATCAATACAATATGCGATTATGGGTTTTCCGCAGACTTCCAGATACTGTTTGGGAATATCGCTTCCCATTCTCGAACCTGTTCCGCCCGACAAAATTATCGCCGCAGTCATCAAAACTCCATTCCCCTGATACCGTCAATAATTGTTTTATAAGACTGTTCATGTCCGAAAAGAACCGAAGTTCCGAGCACAAATCCGCTCATTCCCATCGGAGCATATTTCCGGATCTTATCCATGGTACATGCACCGTCCCATATAAGATCGAAATGCATCGTCTTCTGAAGCTCAAGAAGATATTTTATTTTCTCACCGACATAGGGAAGGAACATCTGTCCCGCATTTCCGGGATTGACAGACATTACCAGAACTTTATCAACTATTCTGAGAAGCTCCAGGATCGATTCAACACTGGTACCGGGGTTGATCGCAATTCCGGGAGTTATGCCTGCATTGATGATTTTCTGAAGAGTTGTTGAAGGATGATACTCCGCCTCGGGATGTATGTAAACTATATCCCCGGGTCTTAAGTAACAAAGGAACATCTCAATATTGTTATTGGGGTGTTCGAGCATAAGGTGTACATCGAGCGGCTTTTGGGTAGCACTTGCGATGTATTTCATGTCATAGAGACTCATGGCGAAATTCGGAACATATCTTCCGTCCATGATATCAATATGAAAATAATCCACTCCGGCATCTTCGAGTTTTCTGACCTCTTCATTCAGATTTCCGAAATCCGCACACATCATAGAAGCATGAATATTAAAACGCATATAACCCTCCATTTGTGTAATACCGTCAGTCTATTTCAATATACAACCCGCTGCAACGCCAAATCAAGAAGTGCGGGCACTTCAGATAAGCTTGTAATACTTAAATGCCTTATAAATTCCGTCCTCATAGATCGAATCGGTAACATAGTCGGATGCCATCAGGAGTTCGGGATTTCCCTGTCCCATGGCGATCCCGTGTGCTGCCGCCTTGATCATTTCCATATCATTCATTCCGTCGCCTACGGCATAAACATTTTCCGCAGGCACTCCAAAATGCCTCCTTACCATTTCCATTCCGGTCGCCTTGGAATGACCCTTGGGAACAAACTCAACAACAATGTTGTTGTGATTGATCTCATACAGGAAATCATCGAGCTTTTCACATACCAGATCATAATCTGTTTCATCCGTGATATCCGCACTGAACTTATTTATGGGATCTTCACTCGTAACGGTATTTAATTTCTTCGCCCTTTCACCGAGCGATTCCCAAAGTGTTTTTGCAAAAGGATCATCCGGGAAATCTTCCGGGTCAAAGAAACAGTTTCTGCTCCCCTCCAAAACAAGGGGCATATGTTCGTCATGCAATACCTTGAGCGATGTCTGTACCTGCTCCCATGTCAGGAGCTTCTGATAGAGGATATCTCCACCTATCTCGACATGACAGCCGCAGGCTGCCACTACACCGTCAACTCCGAGTTCATCAAGTGCGGGGTACATCGTATTGGATCTGGAGCGTCCGGTATTGATAAATACCTTATTTCCCATCACCTTGGCGAGCCTAACCGCATCCTTGGTGCTTTCCGGGATTCGAAGCATTTCATCCCAGATGGTCATATCTATATCAAGAAATATCAGATTCATTCTTTTTCTCCGCGTATTATCAATCCCTCATAACCCATCATGAATGGTATCGTAAACATTATGGGAAAAGCATACCTTGCATGCTTCATAAAGCAGGGACCTGCCATACATACCAAAAGCGAGATCAGCTGGATCACATACATGTGCATCCCGCCTTTTCTCCTTCTTATCAAAAGGATCATTATCCAGGTCCAGAGTCCGGGGCTTTGAAGCATTCCGAAAAATGAGATCCTGTCTATATATCTGTATGCGAATATAAGTATTTCATCCGCTCCCTCGAACAATCCGGTCCTGGTAAACAGCTCGCTGTCACCTTCATATCTGATCGATGTATCCGTCTCGGGATCAAACCATCCGTATACGCTTAGGAAAAATGATTCGAAATATGTACCCGGGTGCTTGAAGAACATTTTGGTCCAGGTCAGCAGATATCCCGACACGACTTTGGAATCAGCGGAAGTGTCATAGTACTGCTTGACGGGATCGGATATCGTAGGATCATAACTTTCGATCATATCCAGGTAATTTCCGAAAAGTGCGTTTATACTGTCAATCTCTTCAGATGTCAGTTCGTCCTGATACCTTGTCATGTAAAGAGCAGTCTGCTGCATGGGTATCGACAGCATTTCCTTAAGGCCATCACTTTCTGCATTTACCGCGGTTTTGATCCCCGATGAAAAAGCGGTGTATATTCCGAGAGGAAGTATCATGAAGATCAAAGCTTTCTTAACAAGGCCTGCACCACGAGCTTTTCCCATCGCATAAACGCTCATGACGATCCCGTTTACAAATATGATTATCGATCCGTTATTCCTGCACATGCATACCAGGAATGCCGCAAGACAGATTTTCACGATCTTCTTTTTGTTATCAAGGAATGCCTTTTCATCGTCATAAAAATCCGTTACAAGAAGCAGATACCATATGACCGCAGAAATGAAGAAAACATCTTTAATTGCAGTGGTAACTATATTCGAATAAATCGGGGATAAAACATAGATTCCAAATACAAGTGTAAGAAGCGGAATACCCGCTCCCCTTTTTTTCAATTCTTTTAATGACAGGGAAAGAGCCGAGGCCAGTGCGCACTCCTGAAGCAATATCCACACAAAAAGTCCGAGATCGTAATTTCCAAACACTGTCCCAAACAGTTTGAACCAGATTCCGATAAGTGCGGTCAGAACTATCGGGTGGTGTCCGGACCAGGGCATTCCCCCCGTTGTCTGCATCATCTGTCCGATAAAGTCGGCATTGTAATTGCCCGGATAATTAAGGATAGTAACGGGAAGCCATAATGCGATAAGTATCAGGAAGACATTGCGGAATATATTCTCGCCGAAAATCTTCTCAAATATCTTCCATCCGTTTCCGGGTATGGATACCTTCTTAAGTCCTGCTTCAAAGAGAGCAAAGATCAATCTTAATATAACCCCGAAACCTGCGGATGCCAAAACAGTGCGGATAATAAACGGAAGCGTTCCAAATACCCGGTACAGATTTCCGAACTGCGCAGCCGATCTTCCGAGGACTATTACGGATCCGAGAATAAAAGGAAGAACATATCCCCTGATATATTCCGCAAATTTATCCTTCACATAATAAATTGCAGCGCCGCACATCACGGATGCGATCATCATATCAAACTGATAATCGCCGAGTCCCGAGAAGATCCTTGCTTTGAAAAAGTCGAGGCTGACCTTTCCGTATGCCCAAAAGGGGTCTCCTTCCGTAAAGCGGAATGTCAGAGCAAAACCCGCCAGAAGAGACGACAGGATAAAAACTGCATTCTCACGGATCGTATTCTTTTTGCCGGTAACATTTTCCTTCAAACCGTCAACCCCACATCATATACGAGACGCCCATGCACAATCTTATGAAAAACAATAATCCGCAATATGTGTGATAGGCCAGAACCATACCGCACGCAGCCACGTAGCCTTTTTTGACGATATTCTTATCGTTTCTGATATTTCTGATATCGTCCATCCACATGATGAGCGAAATGCCAAATATAAGTATGATCGTAAAAGCATATCCCCAGCTGAAATTAGCATCCATATCCCTGGTGCCTTTTTCACTGAAGAGGAAATACTCCATATATCCGAATCCTGCACAAAGCCATGCAAAAAGCAGATATCTGTTTTTGAACAGGTCCTTTATATGCAGCAGCAGAACCATAAGAGGAAATGCAATAGACAGGATGCTGACGATGAGCAGATATCCCGTGTGTGCTGACATAGCTCTTCCGGGCGCGATCATTATTCCGTTTCCGCCGGCTCCCGCTTTAAACAGCGCCCTGTTTTGCAGCAGCATGACCGCGAAAGAAGGAATGACAGCAGAACCGAACATCGCAAGCCTTCCAAAAGGCGCTTTCTTACGGATCAGATCCGCTACCAGAAATATGAACATTGCAGGTGTAACCGCAAGGAAGAAATTCGGTTTTGCTGCAGTTGTAATCGTAAGAATAAGAGTAAAGAATAAATATGACTTAAATGTCAGTTTTTTGGAGATGTTTTTTTCAATCTCCATATAGACAAGGATCGTCCATAATCCAAGCCACTTCATCATCAGGTAAGTCGAATTATGCCAGATGGACGAAGCATGCATTCCCATGTATCTTCCGTCAGACAGACCGCTTATATAACACGGCATAACAATGTTCAAAAGAAGTGCAAGGATAATGGCAAGATCGGAATCAAGTTTTTTATCCGAAATCTCAAGTAAAAGCTCTGCAGTAAAGAATACGGACAAAGCCGCAAACAGTCCCAGCAAAACAGGAAGTATAAGAAGCGTTCCGCTTTTATGTAAGCCGATTATTATAAACGAGATCAGCGAATAGATCAGTCCGTCATCAACCGCAAGGCTGATATGAGCGGGAAGATCCGATTCGTATACCGAGCCTTCCGTCCAGCCCATAAATTTATAGTACAGAAAGATACAAAGCGCGGAATAAATGATCAGCAGCGCTGCCGAAGCTATTTTTAATATTGCGGATGATTTCTTATCAGACATAGAAATATCCTCCGCCGTATAACATTACAAAAAATGCCAGTCCGCATCCGAGATGCCAGACATAAACCGCCCACTCAAATGCAAGAAGCCATACGGGCTGTTTTTTCTTAACGGTATTTTCGACAAGAAGCATAAGACCCGATACAAATACGAAAAAGATTCCGTATATATATCCCCAGGCAAAATTACAATGCTGGAATCTGTCTCCTTTCTCATAAAGGAGCAGAAATTCCAAAAATCCCGCCATCATCACTTCCCATGAAAGCAGGAAGACTTTATTATCCTTAAATCTCTTGAAGTTCAAAAGCATCATCACGCCCGGAAATGCATTTGCAAGCATTATCGCAAGGACAATATTATCCGTATATACTCCCCAGGCTTTTCCGATGCCGAATCCTATTCCGCCTTCGGAGCCCGCATGAGAACCCGCGCCGAAAACTCCGCCAAACTGGATCAAAAGTGTTATGAACGTAGGAACCGCCGTGGCAAGAAGGCACATAAATGCCCTGAATTTTTTACCCTTGGAAATAATGAGCCTTACGATCATATGGACCGCAGCGGCACTTACAAGCACAAATGTAAAACTCGGCTTGGTGAGCGTAGCAAGGAGCAGAAAGACTGAGAAGGTAATGTATTCCCTCACATCAACCTTTTCCTCGTAATAAGTCAGGATGTGAGCAAAAAGGAAAAATGCGACTATGGCAAATCCTCTTGCGGCAAGATAAGTCTGATTATAGTAAGGGTTTGCGCTGTAAACTCCGAGATTCTTCAGATATATGCCGGGAAGGTATATTCCCTCGGGGGGATAAAGCATGGATACAAAAAAAACGGAATATGATGCCAGAAGAATGATCCATTCAATTGCTCTTCTGTCTTTATTCTTCTCGGATACAAGAGGAGCCAGAGCTTTAAGCATGAAATACGAAAGTGCAGCCGGTGAAACCGAATTTAATATGGTCGCGGAAAGCGCAGCCCCCATCCTCACATCACAGAACAAAGCAAAGAATTTACCGAGCATGAAATATATGGGATACGGGAAATCAAATCCGCTGTCTATGCCCTGCATCTCCTGAAGATATGCGTCGACATCCGATCCGTATACCAGATACTCCGTATGATATGCCTGATTTCTGAACAGCACAAAAAGAAGGCATGTGTATGCCGCCAGTAAAATCACATAAACGATCTTCGTTGAATCGGTGACATTAAGGTCACGTCCGGGCTTCTTTTTCAATCAGGTAAACCTCCAAAAACACATCAAATAATTATACCATACGCGGAAAGTTTAAAAAAGCGGGACCATAAGGTCCCGCGCATGCGTCAGGTGCTCTAAAATGCGATGCTTTCACTCTTTTTGGCAAACTCTTCATATTTGTCATCCTGCTCCGTATGCCTGTCTTCTTTGGGAAGTTTCGAGAAGAACTTAAGCAGGAAAGGTATTGATATAAGTGCGGACAGAATATCCGCGCACATCTGCGAACACTGTATTCCCAAAAATCCCATAAAAACAGGAAGTATGATCAGAAGCGGAATATAGCACAGGCCGGATCTTAACATGGAAAGTATTGATGCCTTTTTGGCTTCTCCTATGCTCTGAAAGAGCATATTTCCGACAACGGATACCGGCTGAACAACAGCGGCAATACACATGAAGCGAAGTGCGGGTATGCCGTAATAAACAACCATATCGTCATCCCTGAATATTCTGATGATATCCTCGGAAAAAACAAAACCGAAAGTTGCAAGAACGGTCATCAAAACCGTTCCGGCTCTCCATGTCGCAAGACACGCTTCCCTGACTCTCATGTATTTTCCGGATCCGTAATTGAATGCCGATACGGGCTGGAATCCCTGCCCGATACCGATCATGGTACTTCCGATAAACATAAGAACTCTTCCGTCTATGGTCATGGCAGCGATCGCCGCATCGCCATACGGTTTGGAGCAGGCATTAAGCACCATTGTCGAAAACGTTGCGCACAGCTGTCTGAGAAGAGAAGGAAATCCGGTTTTTATTATCTCGAATACTTTGGCAACTATCTCTTCGGGAGGAAGCTTAAGATAAGACAGTTTTATCGAGCTGATCGCCCTGTGTGACAGGAACATATACAGTAATATCCCCAGACTTACGATCTGTGACACCATCGTGGATATTGCCGCACCTTTTATCCCGAGTCCGCAATTAAACATAAGTATCGGATCAAGCAAAATGTTAAGAAGACCGCCCGAAACCAGTCCGAACATCGCAAAAAAAGCCCTGCCTTCATATCTGAGAACATTGTTCAAGACGCAGCTCACGGCAAGTGCCGGGCCGGACACGAGAACATATGTCGCGTATGTCTTGGCATAGGGGAATATCGTAGGTGTTGCCATTGAATTGATGAGTGCATCCAGAAAAACAAATCCCATCAACGTAAGAATAATACCCGAGATCAGCGATGCGCTGAATCCGATAGTCAGAGTCTTATCCGCCTCGTTTTTCTTACCCGCGGCAAGAAGCCTTGATATCTTCGAGCCGCTTCCCTGTCCGAACATAAAACCAAACGCCTGGAAAACGGCTTGTACACTCATTACTATTCCGATTGCCGCACTGGCGCTGGTATTGATCTTTCCGACAAAATACGCATCGGCAAGGTTATACACCATTGTGATCAGCATGCTTATTACAGTCGGCACAGCCAGCGTAAAAACAAGTCTTCCGGGAGGCGTAAGGATCATCTTTTTATATTGTCTGGCTTCGTCCTCTTTCAATCTTTCGGACCATCCTTCATTTAAGAATTTCTTTTATCTTCTCCACAGTTTCGGCTTCAACCACAAGCGAAGCAAGACTTCTGCAGCTGGACATCGTAAGTCCGCGAACCGCCTTTTTGATATCGAGGACCTTATACGGAGATACGCTTAAGTTCTTTACACCGAGTCCCAAAAATACAGGAAGCATGCACGGATCGGATGCCGCCTCTCCGCACACTGTAACGGGAATGCCCGCATTAAGTGCAGCATCACAGATCTGTTTTACCGCTCTGATAACCGCAGGCTGATACATGCTGACGTAGCGCGCCATGGCAGGATTGCCCCTGTCCGCACACATAATATACTGGGACAGATCATTGGTTCCTATCGAAAAGAAATCAACTTCTCTTGCAAGCTCTCTTGCACACATGACCGAAGCGGGTGTCTCCATCATGCAACCGAGTTTTATATCGTCACGATAGGAAATCCCTCTTTTTCCAAGTTCATATCTGCAGCCTTCTATAAGATGTCTGGCTTCTATCACCTCTGACAAAGAAGTTACCATCGGCACCATGATATCTATATTCCTGCCCTTTGAAGCCTTAAGGATCGCTCTTATCTGAATCATAAAGCCGTCAGGATCGAGAAGGCTTCTCCGGATCCCTCTGAGACCGAGCGCGGGATTGTCCGCAAACCTCTCACTTTCAAAAAGCTGATCCGGACCTTTGTCCCCTCCGACATCCATGGTCCTGATCACCGTCTCCCTTCCCGCAAAAGAATCCGCTATTCTGGCGTAGATCTCTTCCTGTTCGTTCTCGGGATAATTCAGTCCTCCGTTCATAAAGAGAAACTCTGTCCTGACAAGACCCGCCCCATCGGAATACGCCGCCTCCGCAGGAACATCCCCGGAACTGATATTGCACAAAACTCCAATTTCCGTTCCGTCTTTGGTCTTTGCGGTTTCTGCAGCTATACCTTTTACTTCGAAGGCAGCCGGCTTTTCGGGAATAGTCTTTCCCGAATATCTGTCCTTTTCTTCCTGAGTCGGTGCGATTATTACAATGCCCCTGTTACCGTCAACGATGCATTCCTTATTATCGGAAACATCATCAGATGTATAAGGCACTCCGAAAACGGCAACGATACCCATTGATCTTAAGATGACAGCAGCGTGCGAAGTCTCGCTTCCGCCGCGCATTACAACTGCCTTTACATTCTCTGCCTTGCAGCTTACTATCTGTACAGCGGAAAGCCTGTCGGCAAAAATGACATCTCCGTCATCTGCAGAATCCTTAACCCGAGAAAGAACTGCACCGCCGCCCATGAGTGCCATGATGCCGTTTTTTACTTCTTCGAGATCTTCATTTCTCGCAATGATGGTCTCATCGCCCGATGCATTAAGGATATCCGCATATTTTCCGCATGCCTTCTCAAGCGCTTCATCCGCAAACATGCCGGAATCTATCAGTTCCAAAACCTCATCGGACAGAACCGGGTCTCTGGATATCACTATCTGTGCGGAAATGATATCCTTTCCCTCCTTGCTGGAGCTCTCGGAAGCAGCTTCTTTCATGGAGCTTTCATATTCCAAAAGAGCATCAAAAAAACGCATCCTCTCGAAGTCCGCGTCAGCCTTCTCCCGCTTTGTCTTGCCGGAGCCTGACGCAAACCTCTCACGGATACGTCCTATTACGATTCCTTCATTTATGGGTAATCCCTTATACTTCATCAAACACCTTCATTATCTCTTCATACTCAGGTAGTTTGCCTTCAAACACTGCAGCACTTCCCGCAGCTACTCCGAGCTTCAGAGCATATCCCGGATCATGTTCATCCAGGTATCCCTTGATAAATCCGGCAGTCATCGAATCACCTGCGCCAAAAGCACCGAGTGGTTTGCCGGAAGGTGCCTTGCACTTATGAACATCTCCGTTTTTATCCAGAAGAATGGCTCCGTCCGCTCCCATAGATACTATAACATTCTCAGCACCTTCTTTGTGAAGTTTTTCGGCAGCTTCGGTTATTTCTTCAACGGTCTTAAGTTCCTTGCCCGAAGCCTGGCAGAGCTCCTCAAGATTGGGTTTGATCAGGAAAGGCTTGAATTTAAGCGCTTTCTTAAGTCTGTCACCCGTCATATCAACCACGACCTTAACGCCTTCGGGAACTGCTTTTAAGATTCTCTCAAGGGTATCCCCGGGAGCTTTGGTGGGCATGCTTCCCGCGATAACAAGGTAATCCTCATCGGTAAGCTTCTCAATCTTCTCGCAGAGGTCATCAACCGACTCATCCTCAACCAAAGGTCCTGCCGCATTAAGCTCAGTCTCTTCATATCCGCGCTCCGCTTCACCCTCGAACGGAGTTCTGATCTTAACATTGATACGGCTGATGCCGTTCTTATAGGGGAGCATGATAAAACCGGTACGGATACCGATGCTTCTCAGGGTTCCTTCTATTTCATCCCCGGTCGCACCGGCTATAAATCCGAGTGCTCTTGTGGGAACATCAAGATTCTTAAGAACAACCGAGACATTGATACCCTTTCCGCCCGCACGAAGTTCTTCTCTGTCGGATCTGTTTGTTCCGCCCTTTTTGAGATAAGCACTGGGATACATTACATAGTCAAGGGACGGGTTGAGTGTGACAGTGTAGACCATTTTATTTCCTCCTTGGTTTCAACATGCTGAAAAACAGGAGCATTGGGAAAAGCTCAAGTCTTCCCGCAAGCATGTCAAAGATCAGTATTATCTTCGAATATGCAGAGAAAAATCCGTAATTGCACGTAGGTCCTACCAGCGAAAGACCGGGGCCTATATTATTGATCGTAGCGGCAACCGCGGTAAATCCTGTAGTAAAGTCATAGTTTTCGATGCTGATAAACAGAAGTGATATGAAGAATATCACAAAATAGATCGAGATAAATACATTGGTGGAGCGGATAACCGATTCCTTAACGGTATTTCCGTCCATTCTCAGAAGCTTAACCTCCCTGGGATGACGGAGTACGGAAAGTTCCTTGGCAAACTGCTTCATAAGAAGGACTATCCTGTATACCTTGACTCCTCCTGCGGTGGATCCCGAACATCCTCCGATCATCATCAGCATGATCAGTATCGTTCTGGACAATTCCGGCCACTTGTCGAAATCAGCGGTCGAAAAACCGGTTGTGGTCATTATGGAAGAAACCTGGAAAAATGCCTGCTTAAGCGATTCTCCGGTACTCTGATAAATATGGCTTATATTTAATGCGATGATAAGTGTTGATGTTAACAGGATCGCAATGTAATATTTTACTTCCTCGATATGGAAGGCTTCTTTGATCTTGCGGGATATTATAAAGAAATAAAAAGTATAGTTGATACCGCTCGCTGCCATAAAAACCGCGATTATCATCTGCTGGACGGAAGAATATGTTCCGCAGGATTCGTTAACCATTCCGAAGCCTCCGGTTCCGACGGTTCCGAATGTAAGAAACGCTGAGGAATACAGATCCATTCCGGAGATAAGTAGCGCAAGTATCTCGGCTATGGTGATCCCGAAATACATACTGTACATAAGTCTTGCGGTGTCACGAACATGAGGAACGATCCTCTCGACGGACGGTCCGGTGGACTCCGCTCTCATAAGGTTCATGTCGGAAGTTCCGAGCATGGGGAGAACGGCCATCATGAACATAAAGACTCCCATACCGCCGATCCAGTGCATGAAGCTTCTCCAGAACATTCCGGATCTGCTGAGAACCGTCACATCCGGCAGAATACTCGCTCCGGTAGTGGTAAATCCCGATACCGTCTCAAAAAGAGCATCGATATAATCGGGAATATCTCCGCTGAGCGTAAGAGGAACTGCTCCGAAGATTGAGAGAACAACCCAGCAAAGTGCAACTATAATGTATCCTTCTTTTAGGGAAAGATTTTTGCCCGGTTTGATCCTCGCAAGGGGAATCCCCAAGATCAGACATATAAAAACGGTCAGAAGATACCACATCCAGTTTCCGTCTTTATATATTATTGAGATCATCATGGGAAGCAGTAAAAAAGCACTCTCGAATATCAAGAGTATTCCCACGATATAAAGGATTATCGAATTCTTTTTCATGATTACTCGAGAATCTCCCTGATATTGGCGATCCTTCCGCCACTCATGACTATGATCACTCTGTCTCCCACCATCAGCTGATCCTGACCTGTGGGAATGATATTCTTACCGTTTCTGAAAATACTGCAAACGATCGCATCATTTCTTATCTTCAGATCTTTGAGCATAACTCCGGTAACGGCCGACTCCTCTTTGATCTTAAACTCGATTGCCTCGGCCTTGCCGTCCTCCAGCTTGTAAAGAGATTCCACATCATTGGATGGATCGGTGGAAAGAGAACGTGCAAACTTAACTATATAATCCGCGGTGATAGCCGAGGGATTAATGATCGTATCAAGATTAAGTGCATCTATTACGGAACCGAAATTGAGTCTTCCAATCTTGGTAACAACCTTTGCCTTGGAATGCTTTCCGGCATAAAGCGACAGAAGGATGTTTTCCTCATCGAGTCCGGTAAGTGCAGCAAACCCCTGGAACGATGACAGGTCTTCCTGATCGAGCAGATCCCTGTTTGTTCCGTCCCCGTGAATAATCCTTGCTGCGGGAAGCCCTTCGGAGAGCTCTTCGCATCTCTTGTAATCCATCTCTACGATGGTAGTTTCTATTCCCGATCTGATAAGTCTTTCAGCCAGATAATAAGACAGCGTACCGCCTCCGACGATCATGGCATTTCTTACCCTGCCCTTTACGACGCCGAGTTTTTTAAAGAAAGCAAGAGCATCCTTTCTGGTGGTTGCAATGCTTACATCATCATCTGCGGCAAAAGAGAAATTACCTTTGGGGATGATGACTTCCTTGCCCCTTCTGATGGTACATACGATTATTCCCTTTAATATATCTTCCCTGAGTACCGAAAGAGACTGCCCGCAAACAGACATTTCCTCGGTTACGTGGAAGTGGAACAGTTCGACTCTTCCGCTGGAGAAAGTATCGATCTTAAATACCTGGGGGAAGAGGAATACTCTGGATATTTCCATTGCGGCGGTATCTTCGGGATTGATTACCATCGCAAGGTTGAATTCTCTTTTGAGAAAGTCGATTTCGTGTGAATAAATGGGATTTCTGACTCTGGCTATGGTTTTGCATCTTCCTGCCCTGCCCGCTATAAGACATGCCAGAAGATTCTTCTCGTCCGAATCGGTAACTGCAATAAAAAGATCGCATTCCTTGATGCCCGCTTCCACCAAGGTCTGATAGCTGACACCGTTTCCGATAATTCCCATCGCATCATAATGATTGGTGACGGCAGCAATAGCTTCGCTGTCTTCATCAACGAGTGTAATATTATGATCTTCGCTGGACAGCAGCCTGGTAATCACCATACCTACCTTGCCGCATCCGACAATGACTATATTCATATATCCTCCGGAGCATATATGCCACTTATTACAGCGCAAAACACTACATGATGTATAATACTATTTTAAGGGGGATATTTCAATCAAAGCCCCTTTACCGTTTGACCTGCAACCCTCGCTGATATATTATTTTTTTATGGATAATTCTAAGAAAAAACTCACTGTCGCCACACTTTTAATGCTTTCGATAACTGCAGTTATTGTATTCTATACAAACCATATCATTCCCTTCATGATGGATGATATCTGGTATTCGACCATTCTGTCATCAAGTCAGCCCCTCTCCTCATTTTCGGATATCATACAGGCACAGGTTTGGCACTGGCATAACTGGGGCGGAAGAAGCATCGCACACGGCCTGCTTCAGATGATACTCATGGCGGGCGAAGGTTTTGCGGACATATTAAACACCCTCTGGCTCTTCGTGCTTTCTTTTACGATCATTATCTGTTCAAAAACAACCACGGCAGGCATTAAGAACAATCTTGCATGGCTTGCCGTGACCGCATCGCTCATCATCGGCCTTGCCGCCAACTGGAAAATGAGCATGTTCTGGCAGGCAGGTGCCGCCAATTACCTTTACATCACCGCTTTCCTGCTCTTTTTCATATTCTGTTATTTAAGAGAAGTCGAAGGCGGCGCAAAATCCCTTCCCGGAATCACCTTCTGGATGATTCCCCTTGCACTTATCGCAGGCTGGAGTAACGAAAATATGGGCCCCACCTGTTTCATCGTCTCCGTGATCGTTATCATCCTTATGAAAAAGAGTATGAAAAAGATCCCCTTCTGGATGATCGAGGGCAGCATCATCTGCTTTATCGGATGCATCCTTTGCATAGCGGCTCCCGGAAATTTCGTAAGAGTAAATGCAATGAATGACAACCGCGGAATTTTGTGGACCCTGTTTCTGAGATGCTATTACGAATGCACTGCGCTTTTCTCATTCCAGATGCTGACGGTTCTTACTCTGGCTGCCGTTCTTATAACCAGCGTCGGCATACTTGGTATTAAGCTCAGGAAAACCGAGTGCATCCTGCTTGTGAGCGCTCTTCTTTCGTGGGGAGCCATGATCCTTTCCCCTCACTATCCCGACAGAGCAACATTCGGCACAATGTGCCTTATGATAACCGTGATAATATCCCGCAGTGCATTTATCATCGAAAAGAAAAAAGAGGCGCTGTGGCCTCTTTATCTCGGTGCTGTTCTTATATGGTTAAAAGGTCTGTACGATATCGGCGAATATATCGCCATCTATCTCGGATGGATCAATTGATCACTTTCTTGCCAGATGAGGGGATTCATCATATTCTTTGATGAACTCCCTGGTATAATCCGCATCCGATCTGCAGGGCGCGTAGACGGTTCCGTACTTTTGTCTGGTCTCTTCACCTTTTCCCGTGATCAGCAATACGGTAGGTTTTCTGACTTCGAGGATTGCCTTGTGGATGGCAGCACCTCTGTCTTCTATTTCCTCATATTCGATTCCCGCTTCGCGTGCATACTTTGCAACTTCCGCGGAAATCTCATCTGCAGGATCCGGTCCCGGATCCTCGGCACAGATATATATCTTGTCTCCGTATTTGGCAGCAACCTGAGGAAGCTCATATCTTCTCTGATATGCTTTTCCTCCGGGGCATCCGAATATTCCGACGATCCTGTATCCGGGGAATTCTTTCTTGACGGATGAATACAGTGCTTCAAAGCTGAGTTTGTTATGTGCATAGTCAACGAATGCGTTGACCAGTCCGTCCTTACTCTTGAAAAGCTCCATTCTGCCGGGAGACTTGGCTTTCCTGAGTCCCGCTTTAATGCAGACTGTCGGAATGTTGTAAATATCTGCCGCAGCGATTACGCCGAGCGCATTCTCTACATTGAACAGTCCGGGCATTGTAAGTTCAAACTCTTCTTCAAATGCAGGAGCTTTCTTCTTGGTAACACTGAAGAATATACTTTCGCCATCCTTGCGGATATCGTGTGCGTAATAATCAGCATCGGGATTCTTACAGCTTACGGTCGTAACATCGCCTGCAGCCTTTGCTTCTTCGAGAACTCTGTCTATGCAATCCGAATCAAGGCATACAACCGCATGCTCTGTAAGAGCAAACATTTTCATCTTGGAAGACAGATAATCTTCGAAATCCGCATGCTCATTGGGGCTGATGTGATCCTCGGAAATGTTTAAGAATACGGAAACCTTGTACCTGATCCCGAGAACCCTGTCGTATTTAAGAGCCTGACTCGAAACTTCCATTTCCATGAAATCGATCTTGCTGTTTACGGCATTATAGAAATGCTTATGCAGTTCAAGTGACTCTGCGGTGGTGATATGGGACTCTTCCCTGATAACACCGTCATAATTGTCGATGGATGATAATACTCCGCTTTCAGGCTTTCCGATGCTTTCAAGATACTCATCCACCACATACTTCATATAGTAGGTTGAGGTGGACTTTCCCTTTGTTCCTCCAAAGCCCGTCAGATTAAGCTTCTTCTGGGGATAATCATAGAAAAGATCTCCCAAAAGGGGCATTGCTTTTCTGATATCGGATACGATGACAGCGGGAATGTCACCGCCTTCTTTGTATTCTTTTTCGGAGATGTAAGCACATGCTCCGTCAGCAATCGAAGATTTCAGATACTCGGGCTTAAAAGCCGCTCCTTTGCATACAAAAAGAGTTCCGTCCATAACTTCTCTTGAATCATAGGTCACATAAGAAATCTTTGTATCAAATTTTTCTTCGTTTACACATGCTGTCAGAAGACCTGCAGCATCAAGTGCATCTTTATACTGTTTAAGTGTTAAAACCTGAGCCATGATATTTCCTTACAGTTCCTCGTACTCGGCACCGCTTCTTGTGATGGATTCTCTTACGAGAACATCAAGTGCATCCACACAGTGCATGGGAACTTTATGATGTTTCTTATAAACGCTGAGCTCCGTGCAGGCAAGTATTATCACATTGCATCCCTTCCCCTGAAGATTGGTGACCGCAGCATGGAATTTGTCTTCATCTCCGAGCTTTCCCGCTTTGATGTCATCATAAATAAGTGACATTACTTTCTGCTGGTACTCGGGATCGGGTATCTCGGACTGAAGCCCGAACTTCTCGCAGGCCTTCTGATAAAGTCCTGCCTTAACCGCACCGTCGGTTGCAAGTATTCCTACCTTCTTAACCTTTATCTCACCTTCGGCAATGTATTTTGCGGTTTCTTCGATCATGTTGATGACGGGGATTTCAGTCATCGCCTGGATCTTATCAAGGAAGAAATGTGAGGTGTTGCAGGGGATTGCAATATTCCCGGCACCGCACTTTTCCAATTTTTCTATCTCGCCCTTCATCGCGGCAAGAAGCTCTTCATGATCACCCGAATTGATCGCACCTGTTCTGTCGGGCATCGATGCATGGCTTAATATGACCATATCGATATGGTCCTGATCCTTAAGCGCTTTGGTATGTGCAATTACTTCTTCGTAAAAGTAAGCGGTGGCCTCAGGCCCCATTCCGCCTATTACTCCGAGTATCTTTCTCATGCGGATATCTCCATATCAGATCTTGTAATACTTCTTAAACTTAACATAGTGGCTGAAGTAAGTTCTGATCATCCTGTACATTCTGCCGGGATTTGAGTCACCCTTTAAGAATACGGGATTTACTACTTTGCCGTCATTCCAGAGCTTCTTCATCCTGCTCTTAAGTTCCGGATCTTTGACATATCTGAGAGCAACGCCCTTGGGAACAACCGTCCAGAGTCTCTCTTCCTTGGCATACTTAAGGGGAAGTTCCTTACCGTAGAAGTAATCCTCGGTAATATATTCGGCTACGTTAAATCCCGAACCGGTAACATAGAAGTTACTTCTTCCCTGTCTTGTATTTATCTCGAAGAACTTGAATTTTCCGTCACGCGTGTCATATTTGATATCGAAATTCGAATAACCGACATAGTGCATGGACTCGAGAAGATTCTTAACCCTCTCCATCAGTTCTTCATTAGGCTCGGTAATGATAAGTGCATGATTTCCGAGACCGTGGGGAGTATGCTCTTCGAGAAGAACATGTCCGAGGCACATCATCTTTACCTTACCGTTATGATCGGAATAGGAAGTGAGTACTCTCATGTACTCATCATTTCCGGGAATTCTGTCCTGAATGATCATCTTGTCGGTATATCCGGCGCCATAGATATCATCAAGAACTCTTATAAGTTCATCCCTGTCATGAATGGTGTAGACCTTCTTCTGCGTATCAAAGGGATGCTCCCAGTACTGAATGCCGTTTGAAGGCTTCATGATGACGGGATATTCGAAGTTCATCTCGAATTCTTTTCCCATGGATCTGTCATAAATGACTGTTCCGGGATAATCGATGCCCCACTTGTCGCAGAGTCCGTAGAAGGTTTCTTTCATCTGAAGCGAGTGCATCAGATCATAATCTATATAGGGAGTGATGATATTCTCAGCAAGCTCCGCTTTATGTTTGGAGCAGAGCGCTACATATGAATCTCCGCATCCGACGAGGATAATTGTTTTGTCCTTATGATCGGCTGCGAATCTGTTGATCCTCTCTACAAAATAATCATCGGTCTCGATACGCGGATCGGCTTCATATTCGATTATCCTGCTGTCGTAGCTGGGACCTGTCGGAAACTTTCCGAAAACGTAGCATTTAACATTATATTTCTCGTAAAAAGCTCTCGAGACACTGTATGTATTGATGTCTCCGCCGAGCATTACGGGGATGAATTCTCTTTCCGTAAATGATAAGGACATTTATCGTTCCTCTCAGTGATTTCCAATTTTCAAACAACCTTAAGTATATCACAAACTGGATTATTATCCATATTTGAAGTAAAATGTGATATTGAGGTATCCGTTAATGAAAAAACTGATTTCTGTAATTTTGAAAGCATTGATAACAATAGTCGCAATACTTATCCTGGCACTTGTAATTCTGCTGACAGTAGTGTCAATAAAAGAATACAAACCCGATGAATGGGAACAGCTTGAGATTGACAGATCCGCTTCTCCCGAGGAAGTTCTCCTTGTCGGTGACCGTATTAAAGTGATCTCCTGGAACGTCGGATGCGGAACGCTCGGAGACAATGCGGACTTTTTCATGGATTACGGCGAGATGGTATATACCGCCGATAAAGAAAGAGTCGCCGCCAATATAGACGGCATCATTGGTTCCTTAACCGAGATTGGTCCCGACATCATGCTCCTTCAGGAAACCGACATCAACTCGGCAAGATCCTATCACACTGATGAAAGAGAACTGATATCAAACGCCTTTCCGGGTTTTGATGACACCTTTGCCTATAACTTCAACGTGGACTTCGTTCCATATCCCATCCCTCCTATCGGCAAGGTGGAAAGCGGTCTTATGACCCTTTCACGTTACGGTATCGATTCAGCCGAAAGGATTCAGCTTCCCTGTCCCTTCAAATGGCCGGTCAGATGTGTGAACCTGAAAAGATGTCTTTCGGTAAACAGGATTCCCATTGAGGGAACGGACAGCCAGCTTGTGATCGTAAACCTTCACCTCGAAGCATATGATGACGGCGAAGGTAAAGTGGCCCAGACAAGAATGCTCGCAGACTTCCTCCAGACCGAAGCGGCAGCGGGAAACTACGTAATAGCGGGCGGCGATTTTAACCAGACTTTTTCAAGCACCGATGATTCTGCATATCCCGAATACGAAGGAAAATGGCACTGCGGACTTCTGGATGAAACCGAATTCGGTGAGCACCTTGTTTTCCTGCAGGATGCATCATCACCAACCTGCAGATCCCTCGATAAACCTCTTGCCGGTGCTGACCGAGATACATTCCAGTACTACGTTATCGACGGATTTATAGTATCCGACAACATCGAAGTTATTTCCGCACAAACCATAGACAATCTCTTCAGAGATACCGATCACAATCCTGTAGTGATCGAAGTGATTCTTAAATAATTCCCAAGTGCAAAACAAGGCTCCCGCCGATATGGCGGGAGCCTTTATCTTTATACAGGTATGATCATCAGATCTCGAAAAGATCGCTGAATGCCTTGAGTGCTCCGTCGGTCTCATGAGCGAGAACCTTCTTTGCAAGAACCTTTCCGAGCTGAACACCTTCCTGATCGAAGCTGTTTAAGTTCCATACGAATCCCTGGAACATTACCTTGTTCTCAAAGTGAGCAAGGAGTGCACCGAGTGCTTCGGGAGTAAGCTTCTCACCGATGATGATGCTTGAAGGTCTGTTTCCCGCAAAGTTCTTGTTGCTGTTCTCATCGGACTTGCCGCATGCAAATGCCATGATCTGAGCAACTACGTTAGCGCAGAGTTTCTTCTGGCTGGTTGAACCCTGGATGTCGACATCAACGCCCTGCTGGCTCTCTTTAAATCCAATGAACTGAAGAGGGATGATATCGGTTCCCTGGTGAAGGAGCTGATAGAAAGAGTGCTGTCCGTTGGTTCCGGGCTCACCGAAGATAACAGGACCGGTAACATAATCAACGGGTTCTCCGAAACGGTTAACAGATTTACCGTTGGACTCCATATCAAGCTGCTGGAGATGAGCGGGGAATCTGCTCATTGCCTGTGAATAAGGAAGAACAGCTGTTGATCCGTATCCGAGTACGTTTCTCTCATAAACACCGATGAGTGCATCGAGAAGATCGGGATTGGAAAGAATGTCCTTACCGGTAGCAAGCTTGTCTTCCTCAGCGGCACCGTTTAAGAATCTTGCGAAGATATCGGGACCGAAAGCAAGTGAAAGAACCGCACCGCCTACGGCTGAGGTTGATGAATATCTTCCGCCGATGTAATCATCCATGAAGAAAGCATCGAGGTAATCGCTGTTTCCTGCAAGAGGTGAAGTCTCCGAAGTAACTGCGATCATATGCTTGGTGGGATCAAGACCTGCCTTCTTAAGAGCGTCCTTAACGAATGCTTCGTTGGTAAGCGTCTCAAGAGTAGTTCCCGACTTGGATACGAGTATAAAGATCGAATGAGCAACATCGACATTTGCAAGTACGCCTGCTGCATCATCGGGATCTACGTTGGAGATGAACTGTGCCTGCATCTTGAAGAAACCGTTAACCTTTGCCCAGTTCTCGAGAGCAAGATACATTGCTCTGGGGCCGAGGTCCGATCCGCCTATTCCTATCTGAACTGCGGTGGTGAACTTCTCGCCCTTCTCGTTTGCAATCTCTCCTGAGTGAACCTTATTTGCAAACTCAGCGATCCTCTCCTGCTGCTTTACATAGAAAGCTCTCTTGTCGGTGCCTTCGCACTCAACCTTATTTCCGAGCTGTCCTCTGGTAAGGTGATGAAGAACAAGTCTCTTCTCACCGGTATTGATAACTTCGCCGTTATAAAGAGCTTCAAACTTCTCTGCAAGCTGAGCTTCGTCTGCGAGCTTCTGAAGATCCTTCAAAATAGAATCGTCAACGTTCTTGGCAGCATAGTTAAATGCCATACCTGCAGCCATCTTTGTTGAATACTTGGAAACTCTCTCTGCTCCATCTGCTCCTGCCATAACCTTGGTAAGGTCTGCGGGGGTATCGGATGCGAGCTTTGCGGATGCATCCAGTTTGTCATAGTTTATCCACTTAATAGCCATAATGTCTCCTCCTGGGTCTATTTACTAATCCGCTGAATATATTACACATTTGAGATACTAATTTCAATAAGACAGTTTCGCGGGCGACCATGCGCCCGCAAAATAATCCTCAGTCATAAGAAACGGTTGTTTCATAGATCCTGACGCTCCTTGCACCTATCCTGAAAGAGCCGCCACATCTTTCTCTGTCCGTATCAAACGGCCTCTCCAGATTGGTGTCTGCCGCAAGAACCCATGAATATCCGCATCCTTCGGGAAGTGCGGGAAGATTCGCATCCAGATCCTCCCAATATGTATTGACTGCTACGAACACCGCCTGAGGATAGCTTTTATTGAACTTGCCCGGGTATCCCGCAAAACAGATACCGACATAGTGCGAATAATCGCAGAAATCACTTCTCCGGGCCTGCGTATCATGAACCGACATTCCCGGGAATCCGAAAGCATCATTTCCGCAGTTTTTCCTGATGCAGTCATGCTCTTTCCTGAATCTGATCAGAGTCTTGAAGAAATCATACAGATCCCTGTTTGCCTCAAGATCCTTCCAGTTGAGCCATGCGATGTAATTATCCTGGCAGTAAGCGTTGTTGTTGCCGCCCTGTGAGTTACCGAATTCATCTCCCATGAAAAACATCGGAGTTCCCCGGCTCATCATCAAAACCGCAGCGGCATTTCTTACCATCCTGCGTCTTAAGGCATTTATCTCCTTATCGCTCGTCTCGCCTTCGCTTCCGCAGTTCCAGCTTCGGTTATCGTCTGCTCCGTCCGTATTGCCCCAGTTGTTTTCCTCATTATGTTTCTGGTTGTATGTATACAGATCGTGAAGCGTGAATCCGTCGTGACATGTCAGGAAATTGACCGAGGCATTGTGTCCTCTTACTTCAGGGATATACAGATCCGGAGATCCGCACATTCTCTTGGCAGCATCGCATGCCTTTCCCGCATCTCCTTTCAGGAATGATCTCATATCATCCCTGTATCTTCCGTTCCACTCCGCCCATCTGTTCCAGGAAGGGAAGGTTCCGACCTGGTAAAGTCCGCCCGCATCCCATGCCTCTGCAATGAGTTTTACACTTCCAAGGATCGGGTCATACGCAAGACTCTGCAAAAGAGGCGGCTTACTCATCGGCGATCCGTCCTCATTTCTACCTAAGATAGAAGCAAGATCGAATCTGAATCCGTCGATGTGATATGTGGTAACCCAGTATCTGAGGCAATTCAGAATGAAGTTCTGAACTATCGGATGATTGCAGTTCAGCGTATTTCCGCAGCCCGAGAAATTGTAATAATGTCCGTCCGGTGTCAGCAGGTAATAGATATTGTTATCGATTCCCTTAAAAGAAAACACGGGACCGTTCTCATTACCCTCTGCGGTATGGTTAAATACAACGTCCAATAAGACATCAATGTCATTTTCATGACAGAGCTTTATGAATTCTTTTAACTCGGTGCCTTCCCTGTTGTACTCCACGGCAGATGTATAGCTGGTATTGGGTGAAAAGAAAGAGACTGTATTGTATCCCCAGTAGTCCATCAGTTCTCTTCCGTAGAAATCCCTGTGATCAAGGGTTTCATCGAACTCAAATATGGGCATAAGTTCAAGTGCGTTTACACCGAGTTCCTTCAGGTAAGGGAGTTTTTCCATGATGCCCGCAAAGGTGCCTGCCTTATCTCCGGTCCCGGATGATTTGTCCTTGGTAAAGCCCCTTACATGCATCTCATAAATAATGAGATCTTCCATGGGCTTATGCTTTCTTGTAAGTCTGCCCCAGTCAAAATTGTTCTTAACAACCCTTGCCTTGTAGATCGAATCATTATACGTTCCCCATTTGCTCTGACCGGTAACTGCCTTCGCATAAGGGTCGAGTATCACCTTATTCTTATCGAAAATAAGACCCCTCTGAGGATCGTAAGGTCCGTCAAATCTGTATGCGTACTCGAATTCCTCTATGTCGATATCGAATACGAT
>JAGPFR010000082.1 GCA_018056425.1 Lachnospiraceae bacterium | reverse complement strand
TTGTAATACCTCTTGCTTGCTCATTATGCATTCTCGCATATATAATCAATAATATTTTCAGTTTTCAAACTGCGGCCAATGTATCGCAGCTGGCCCTTGTTCTGGGGTTCGGTGCATGGGCCGCCTTGCCCGGTAAATCGGAGGACAGATGAACGGATTAAAGGTAGTAAAGGTAGCGGAGCTAAGAGCAAAACTCGCAGCCATACCCGCCAAACTTGTATTGGCGGTTTTGGCTTTAGGTGTGATGTTCTGGGATACCGACCTTGAAAAGACATTTGCCGCCGTATCGGAAAAACCGATCTATGCGGGCGGATGTTTTCTGGTGACCTACGGCGTTTTATCCTACCTGTATTTTTTTATAAAGCTTTTTCATAATTATATCGTAGGAATTATTGTGGCAGCGGCTGCGGCATATGCGCTCTACTCCATTAAGGATAATTTTTCGGGGAACCTGCAGACGGCGTTTATACTGATAATGGTATTCGGCGGACCTGTTCTGGATCTTCTCAGATTCGTAAGATACAGGAACATGAAGCGTGAAGTCCTGGAAGAGTCCGAAGAGTTCAGGGACAAGATCGATGACATCTATGAAAATGTACGCGGATATGACGATGGATATGATGCCGGTTACGAGAGCGGATATAACCGCGGCAGAAACGAAAAAATCGATTATTACGAAAGAGAACGCATCGAATCGCGCTATGACGATTATGATGACGACTACGATGATGAAGATTATATAGAGGAAAAAGACCGAATGCCTCAGCTTCCGACCGGCTTTTTCGAAGGATGCAAATCTCCTGATGCGATCAAGAGGAGATACAGGGATCTGTGCAAGGTTTACCATCCGGATAACGGAAACGGTTCGGAAGCGATATTTACGGCCATATGCGATGAGTACAATCGATTAATGGACGAATAACTGTATTTATGATACATTAAAACGTAATAATTTCAGTAAGACAAGGAGGGCGATGATTATGGAGAATAAGGGAAAATACTACATAACAACAGCCATTGCCTATACGTCGGGTAAGCCCCATATAGGAAATACTTATGAGATCATACTTGCGGATGCTATCGCAAGATATAAAAGAGCGGACGGATATGATGTTCACTTCCAGACCGGTTCCGATGAGCACGGTCAGAAGATCGAGACCAGAGCGATCGAAGCAGGATGTGCATCCCCCAAGGAATTCGTTGACGGTGTCGCAGGCGAGATCAAGCGTATCTGGGACAGAATGAACACTTCATATGACCGTTTCATCAGAACAACCGATGACGATCACGTTGAGCAGGTTCAGAAGATCTTCAAGAAGTTCTACGATCAGGGAGATATCTACAAGGGATCTTACAGCGGAAGCTACTGTACCGAGTGCGAAGCATTCTACACCGATTCACAGCTTAAGGACGGAAAGTGTCCCGAGTGCGGCGGCGATGTTCACTATGCCGAGGAGGAAGCATACTTCTTCAAGATGAGCAAGTATGCCGACAAGCTCATTGCATATATCAACGAGCATCCCGAGTTCATACAGCCCGTAAGCCGTAAGAACGAGATGATGAACAATTTCCTGCTTCCCGGACTTCAGGATCTGTGCGTATCAAGAACCTCGTTTAAGTGGGGAATTCCCGTAAGCTTTGATGAGAAGCATGTAGTCTATGTATGGCTCGATGCACTTACAAACTATATCACCGGTATCGGATATGATGCTGACGGTAATTCATCCGAGCTTTATAAAAAGAACTGGCCCGCAGATCTTCATCTTATAGGAAAAGATATCATCAGATTCCATACGATCTACTGGCCCATCTTCCTCTTTGCTCTCGGCGAGCCCCTTCCCAAGCAGGTATTCGGACATCCCTGGCTCCTTCAGGGCGGCGAGAAGATGAGTAAGTCCAAGGGCAATGTTATCTATGCGGATGACCTTGCGGATATTTTCGGAGTAGATGCCGTAAGATATTTCGTAATCCACGAGATGCCTTACGAAAACGACGGTGTCATTACCTGGGAGCTTATGGCAGAGAGATTCAATTCCGATCTTGCCAACACCCTCGGAAACCTCGTAAGCAGAACCATCGCAATGGCCAATAAGTATTTCGGCGGCGTTGTTACCAACGAGTGGGCCGATGAGAAGATAGACGACGACCTTAAGGCTGTCGTTACCGGAGCATATGCTGCGGCAGAGTCCAAGATGGAATCTCTGAGAGTTGCCGATGCACTTTCCGAAGTATTTAACGTATTTAAGAGATGTAACAAATATATCGACGAGACCGAGCCCTGGGTACTTGCCAAGGATGAGTCCAGGAAGCCCCGTCTTGCTACCGTGCTTTACAACCTTTGCGATTCCATCATGACCGGTGCATCACTCCTGTATCCCTTCATGCCCGAAACCGCAGAGAAGATCGCAAAGGAGCTCAATGCGCCTCTCCGTGATTTTGCGGATCTCGGAAAGAGCGGCCTTTATGAGAGCGGAACCATGGTTGTCGAGAAGGCTGAGATCCTCTTTGTAAGAAAGGATGTTAACGAAGTCCTTGCTCAGGCCTCCGAGATCACCGTTAAGCAGAAGGCAGAGTATGAGGCAGCTCAGGCTCTTGCCAAGGAAAATCTTGAAAAAGCAGGTATCACCAAAAAGTAATCATTAATGTGCGGGGGTACATGAATGAAAAAAGAAGAGTTTTATTTCGATTCAAGAGACGGTAAATCGAGTATCCACGGTGTCAGATGGATGCCCGATAAGGGTGAAGCCGGTGCAAGGGGTATAATCCAGATCATTCACGGCATGGAAGAGTATGTCGGAAGGTATGAGGATTTTGCCGAATTCATGACCGCAAACGGATTTATAGTGACCGGTGAAGACCATCTCGGACACGGCGGAAGTGTTGCCGAGGGTCAGACCAAGGGGTATTTTTGCGAGCAGGATCCCGCAACCGTTATCGTAAGGGACGTACACAGACTCAAGAAGAT
>JAGPFR010000054.1 GCA_018056425.1 Lachnospiraceae bacterium | reverse complement strand
TCATGCCTTGACATGCAAAAATACAGCATATATAGTCAAGAGGCTGAGAGATGAATCTAATCATCCTCAGCCTCACATCAACTTATCATAGAAGATCTAACATTTACAGAAAACTATTCACACACTCCGGAGTTCAGGCGATTTCATATCTTGCCAAGAACAAAGCGGATCTTATCTTGCTTGATTATGAAATGCCCGTGGCAAACGGACCGCAGGTTCTTTCAATGCTTAAGAACGATTCAGAGATGAAACAGATTCCTGTCATGTTCCTTACAGGTCACGGTGATAAGGAGAGTGTTCTTTCGGTTGTAGGATTAAGTCCTGTTGATTATCTTCTTAAGACCATAGATCAGGATACGCTTTTATCCAAGATCGATACATTCTTTGCAACACATAAATAATAAAAAAGGAGTAGCTTAGCTACTCCTTTTTCATATTTGTCACATCAGTGTGTGAATTCGATTGACTTGAGGCTGCATCCGCCTGTTCCCTTGAAAGTTAGATACAAAGGAAGAACTCCGGTGATCTTCTTATTGAAGGTACATGTTCCAACCTGCCACTCGTTGGAGTTGTTTCCGTGAATGGATCCGAGAACTTCTCCGTCTATGGATGTTCTTATCTCAAAATCCCCGTCGAAATAAGCTCTTGTCTTGATCTTAAGTCCGGTAACATCCTTCATGTCAAAGTACTTAAATCCGATGGTGGTGGAATCGACTATGGCTTTGATATAGCCATCGTACTTATCATTGTCCTTGCCTTCCTGAACCACTCTGGGAGCATTGTCCTCTACATATACCTTGTGATCTTTGGTGAAGATATTACATGCAAGGTATGAAGGGTACTCACCGATATCGGAAAGAGGGCCGCCGTTAAGTCCGCATGAAGTCATCTCTGCCTGAATGATATGTCCGTCTTCGGTAAATGAAAGCTTCTCAGCACATCCCTGTCTTGAGAACCATGTTCCGTTAGTGTGACGATGATAGAAGATATACCAGTCATCACCGATCTGGACCATACTTCCGTGGTTGTTTCCGCCGTATGCAGCTGACTGCTCCGCAGGCTTGTAGGAATCGATATGCATATCGTTGTTGCTTACGATTACACCGCCGTATACATAAGGGCCTTCGGGATTCCTGGAAGTAGCATAGCAAAGTTCGTGCATTACTTCGGATGAATAGATGAAGTAATAGATATCTCCGCGTTTTCTTATGGATGACGCTTCGAAGAAAGCATGTCCTTCGTAACCTGTTCCTTCGGAATACTGAGCACCGGGTACAATAATCTTGGGTGCCTTCTTAATGGTGAGCATATCCTTATCAAGAACAGTGAGCATTGAACCGTGTCTTGACTTATCACCGTGTCCGCAGAATCCTGTGAAGAGATAAGTAGTATCACCTTCGGTCAAAACACCGGGATCGAACTGAGGCTCATCACCCTCTTTGTCTCCGAGTTTTGTTCCGTCCTCATAATGAACATAACCGTAGAACTTGTAAGGACCTGTGGGAGTATCGCTGACTGCAACGGATACAACCGAAACTCTGTCGAGTACATAATACAGATAATATCTTCCGTCGGGGCCGACCGTTACATCGGGAGCATAGAGCTCCATGATGCCGTCCTTGTTAAATTCATCGACATCCTTGGGATAGATGATCCCTTCATATTTCCAGTTGCCGAGGTCGTTTATATCTGCTGACCAGCATACATAATCACCGAGACAGAATGTTTCGCCTCCGTAGATATCATGTGAGCCGTATACATATACTCTGTTTCCGAATACATAGGGCTCTCCGTCGGGAACATACTCCCAGGAAGGAAGATAGGGATTGACGGCCTGCTTCTTGCTGTGTTGTCTGATGCCGCCTTCTTTTCTGGGCAGAGCTCCGCTTCCTGTAAATTCCATTTCGTTACGGTCTTCGTCGGTGTAAGGTTCCCACTTGGGAAGCTTTTTCCTATCATATCCGAGGCCGTTTGGATTACCGGTCTTAACGAAGTTTACGATATAATCGCTCATCTGATGTGCGAGATCGTAATGCCTTCCGGAATAAGGCCTGTGACATTTTTCAAGAGTATCAAAGAAGAACCACAGGTCGCATGAGTGGAATGTTCCTGGATAGCTGTCACCATAGTGTCCGTCACCCGGAATATCGGGATCGAAACGATAATAGTAGAAGTTCTGATCGGGAGACTTCTTTGCAGCCGCGCCGAGTGCTTTCTTGACGGACAGCTCAACGGTATTAACGCCGTTTACACTGAACTCATCACTTGTATTACCTGCGATCATGGGTACGTTGGGACATTCCCTGTCCATGAATCTGTCTACGGGATCACCGAGATAATGTTTGCCGTCTGTGATGGGGAAGAGCATGCGGTATTTTTCGCGGAACTTGCGATATCCGTCAAATATCTCTTCCTGAGAAAGCTTTCTTGCTTCTTCAAGACTCTTTACTCCGAGAATCTCAAAGAATTTTGCACCGAAATCCTCAGCCTGTTCAAAAGAGATCGGGGTGAAGATGTCTTCGGCAGGATTATCAACTTTAATGATACCGCTGAGAACAACGGCACCCTTGACTATATTGAAATTGTCGGGGCAGGTGAGCTGGTTCATTACGCTTGCTCCGCCTGCGGACTGACCCATGATCGTGATCTTCTCGGGATCTCCGCCGAATGCGGCAATATTATCGTATACCCAGTGAAGTCCGGCCTGCTGGTCGAGAAGACCGAAGTTTGCAGGTGCATCGGGATTCTCCGCAGTGATCTCTTTATGAGCCATGAATCCGAAAATATTGAGTCTGTATCCTACAGAAACTACGATGATCCCCTTTCTGGCGAGGGCTTCACCGTTAAATTCCATTTCTGCGGTATATCCCCACTGAAAACCGCCGCCAAAATACCATACGAGAACAGGGAGCTTTTCGTCAGTCTTTTTTGCCGGCGTCCAGACATTAAGATAAAGGCAGTCTTCATCCATCGGAATATCGGGATCAACGTGCCATTCCCTGCAATAGATATCCGTACCGACGGCAGGCTGGTCCTGGTAGGATATGGGACCGAATTCATGTGCAAGAAGCTCGCCATCCCAATCCTGACAGGGCTGAGGAGCTCTCCATCTGTTTTCGCCTGTTGGAGGAGCGGCAAAAGGAATTCCTTTATATACCGTGATCCTCGGATCGTTTCCCGGTAAACCCGAGATTTTACCGTTTTTTACTTCCGTACTTCTAAGCATATTAATACCCCCGTATTGGTGTTTTGAAATACAGTATTCATTATATATTTATTTGCATGATAATTCATACCAGACTATGCTCATTTATCTTCAAATTTACAATTATGTTATAATATTCGGGTATGAAAAAAGGATTTGTATTATCAATTATTATATGTCTGGCACTTGTGTTTATACCCTTGACGGGCTGTTCAGGCAGCGGATCTCAGGGGCAGGTTTCAGGTGATGAAAGTGCGGGTACACAGCAGCCTTCGCAGCAATCAGCAACCCCCGAAGTTGCAGACGAAAACATTACTGAAACTTTACCGGAGGCAGGGGGTGCTGCCGAAGATCCCGTTTCCGATAAACCTGATCAGGCTCAGGGAGAGCCTTCGGATGATCCTGAAGAGATGCCGGAAGAAGTCACTGCCGAAACGGGTGCCGAAGAATCTGCAGATGCTTTGGCAGATGTGGACGGAAATGATATCAGTGAAGAAACTGTTATATTTCATGAGCTCAGTTATTCGGATGATATCGATACGATCATTGCTTCGATGACGCTTCATGAGAAGATATGTCAGATGATCATCGTTACGCCCTCGGTCCTTACCGGCCAGTCCAAAGTTACATCCGCCGACACAATGTTCCTTGCCCTGCAGAATTATCCGGTCGGCGGCATGATCATGGATAAGAGCAATATTGTAAGCGGCCCCCAGTTATCCGGAATGATCTCACAGGCTCAGAGTTATATGACGATCCCCATGATCATGACTCTTGATGAAGAGGGCGGAAGAGTAACCAGACTTATGAGTACCATCGGTACCACACAGATTGGGCCGATGTACAGCTATCACGAACTTGGAACCGAAGTTGCCGCTTTTAATGCAATGACAATCGGAAACGATATCAGAAGGTACGGCTTTAACATGGATCTTGCTCCTGTTGCAGACGTATGGTCCAATCCTGAAAATTCGGTTATCGGGGACAGGGCATACAGTACCGATTTTGATGAAGCCGCAACACTGGTTTCAGCCGCTGTTTCGGGATTTCATATGAGCGGTGTTGCATGCTGTATCAAGCATTTTCCGGGTCACGGTGACACATCCGCAGATTCTCATTACGGTTCGGTATATGTATATAAGACTCTTGATGAGATAAGGGCTGATGAATTTAAACCTTTTATTTCGGGGATAGGTGCAGGTGCCGATGCCGTTATGGTCGGTCATCTTATCGTTGCGGACCAGGGAAATGTTCCCGCATTGTTTTCATATCCGCTTTTGACCGGAGTCCTCAGAAACGAACTCGGTTTTAACGGGGTTATAATGTCCGATTCTCTTCAGATGAAAGCAATGACGGATTATTACGGAGCCGGAGATATTCCTGTAATGGCTGTTGCGGCAGGCTGTGATGTGCTCCTTATGCCGACGGATCTGGAAATCACCGTAAGCAGTCTTGAAGCTGCCGTCGAAAACGGAGTTATCTCCGAGGAACGTATCGATCAAAGCGTACGCAGGATACTGATCCTTAAAAAGAAATATATATAGTTTTTCAACTGTGAAAGTTTTGTGTATTTCGTGTTTTATCCGGAATATTTGATAAAATAAATCTGGTTTTATCTTATACGGGGGCTTATATGGCTGACGAAAGAGTTACCGCACTCGGTTATGAATTTGCATGTCTTGATGATGCAATCCTGGCCCAGTCGGAGATAAAGAAAATTGATTATCTTAAAGCTCATTTGGACAGAGGCGATGCCGATACGGTAAAGGCTCTGTATGATAAAGCGATAGATGAGAAGTTTTTTAAAACTCCTGTCGGTATCGGATTTCTGACCGAGATGAGAGAATACCTCATCGATACGCTGGATTATTCCGAGGAGGAAGTCAGGTCGATCCCTCTTTACATGTTCTATGATACGACCGTGAAATCTGATCCTAAGAAAGAAGAAAAGAAGAAGGAAAAAGTCGGTCTTCTTTTTACTTCGATAGTTATAAACATTGCTCTTATCGCGGCGGTGATAGTCATGTTCTGGATCGCAACTCATACGGACCAGCCCAATATACTCAACTATGAAACCGCGATCACGAATAAGTATGCTGCCTGGGAACAGGAACTGACAGAGCGCGAACAGGCGGTAAGGCAGGCCGAAAGAGAACTTGGGCTTGCAAATGACGGAGAATAACCGATAGTCATGGATAAAATAAAGATTTTGATGGCTGATGATGAAGAACGTATGCGTAAGCTGGTTAAGGATTTCCTTTCAAAAGAAGGATACCTGACCATAGAGTGTGCAAACGGACTTGAAGCCGCAAATCGAATCGAAGAGGATCCTTCAATCTCGCTTGTTATCATGGATGTTATGATGCCCGTTATGGACGGATGGGATGCGGTCAAAAAGATCCGTGAATCATCCGATGTTCCGATCATTATGCTTACTGCCAAAACCGAGGAAAAGGATGAACTGAAAAGTTTTTCGCTCGGTGTTGATGAGTTTATCTCCAAGCCCTTTTCTCCGAAGGTATTGGTTGCAAGAGTTCAGGCACTTCTTCGAAGAACCGGTCAGGGTAAGGATTCGGATGAGATCATCTCTGCAGGATGCATCAGAGTCGATAAGTCCGCCCATCAGGTATTTGTTTCGGATAAACCCGTAGATCTGAGTATTAAAGAATTTGAGCTTCTTACTTTTTTTCTGGAGAATAAAGGGCTTGCTCTTTCCAGGGAAAAGATCTTAAACAGTGTCTGGGATTACGATTATTTCGGTGAAGCAAGGACCATTGACACACATGTTAAAAAACTTCGTGCAAAGCTCGGTCCCGAAGCGGGAGATATGATAAAGACCATTTGGGGCATGGGATATAAATTCGAGGAGTAGCTTTTTGGGCAGGAAGGTATCAAAAACCGGAAGCGGATTATCGCTAAGGTTGCAATACACTTTTATTTTTGCGGGACTTATGGCAGGTATTATTTTCCTGACCATATTTTTAAGTTCTGTATTTCTGCCCCGTTATTATCTGGATTCCCGTCTTAAGGATATCAAAAAAGCTTATAATCTTCTCATCACGTCCGAATACGGTGAAGAACTGTATGACAGACTGGATGATCTTTCACTTCGCAATAATGTTTCCACTATCATTTTGTCCGAAGATTCTTCCGTTGAGTATTCGTCCATAAAAAGTGAACGGGACATCGATCTTATTTTGCTTTCCATCATATTCAGAAGTCCTAACGGAGCTCAGGAAATTGAGGTTCTGGAAGAAAATGATGATTACAGCATAAGAAAGAGCCGTTCTTCGGACAGTGAATATATTGAGATGTTCGGTCGCCTCGAAGGCGGCAGTACTTTTTTGTTCAGAACTCCCATAGAAAGTATTGATGAAGCATCGGCTTATGCGGCAAGATTCTACCTTCTTATCGGGATCATATGTATTATTCCCGGTGCTGTTGTCATCTATTTTGTCAGCAGAAGAATCTCAAGACCCATATTGAATCTCAGTGATATTTCCAGACGAATGGTCGATCTTGATTTTGATGCGAGATATGAAGGCCGCGATGCTGCGGAGATCTCTCTTCTCGGAAATAATATCAATACTCTGTCCGAATCTCTCGAAGAATCCATATCCGAACTAAAGACTGCCAACAATGAACTTAAAAGGGATATTGAGAAAAAAGAACAGGCTGCAAGGGAACACAGCGAATTTATATCAAATGTATCGCATGAATTAAAGACTCCGATTTCACTTATACAGGGGTATGCGGAAGGCCTTAGGGAAGGCGTGACGGATGATGCCGAAAGCAGGGATTACTATCTTAATGTGATCATGGATGAAGCATCCAAAATGAATAAGATGGTCAAACAGCTCCTCAGCCTCGAACAGTTCGAGACCGGAGAAGAAGTGATCGAGATGCAGAGGTTCGATCTGTATGAGGTTATTAATACCTGTTTACAGACTTCATCTGTTTTGACAGGTGAAGCCGGGATCAAAACGGAATTTAACGAAAAGCCCGGGGAGTTCGTATGGGGGGATCCGTATCTGGCAGAGACTGTTTTTTCAAACTATCTTTCCAATGCGATCCATTTCTGTAAGGATGTCGGAGACTCCAAAATAATAAGGATTAGATTTATTAAGTGTGATAAAATAACAAGAGTGTGTGTTTTTAACAGTGGCGATCCTGTTTCGGATGAACATTTGCCTAAACTCTGGGATAAATTCTACAAAGCAGATAAAGCAAGAACCAGAGCATACGGTGGAAGCGGGGTGGGTTTATCCATTGTAAAAGCAATACAGACTTCGATCGGACAGGGATACGGAGTAAGCAATGTTCCGGGCGGAGTAGAGTTCTGGTTTGAGTTGGAAGGAGTTGCCAAATGAGGATTTCATTTGAAAACAAAGCTGAACAGCTGGATTACGAACTTGGATACCTGATAGATCATTCCAAAGACAGACAGTTTACCGGATTTTTGTATCAGATGCGCGGTGAATTGTGCTGCCAGCCCGAAAAACATGAATCTATCCGTAAAAGGGTTATTTCCAATTACGATGTATATGTAAATAATATGGCTTCAAAGGGCAAACCTGTTGAAAGCTATTATTTTCGGGCGATATATAAAGGGGTTGATACTCCGGTTATTCTCTCGGAAACTGTCTCAGAGCCTCAGCCTGTAGAAAAGAAACCGGTTGAGATCACCTCGGAATTTGATAATCTTGCGGCTTTCATGCCTCAGGAAAAATCCCGGCCCCTGTCTGAGCCTGCTGATGGGGCGGCGGAGGAAAAAATACCCGAGATCGTATCTGACCCCGTAGTTAACAGACAGCCTGTTTCAGAGCCTCAGCCGGCGCCGAGTCCTCAGCCCGTCTCAGAGCCTAAGCCTGCTTTTGTCCCTCAGCCTGCTTTTGTTCCTCAGCCTGCATATCAGCAGCCTGCCGTCAATTCACCGGAATTTCACGCAAAAGCACAGCCTCCCAAGGCAGAATATGCCGTTGGTGCTATTGTCATGTCCATTCTGGGAGCGGTATTCCTTCTTACCGGACTTGTATATTTTGCGGTAAATTATCTTGGTACATTCATGCAGGGAATGCTGATGTATCTTGCATTTATCGGTGTACTTCTTGTGTCGGAGCTTGTTATCAGAAAGCTGATCGTTAAATTGTCATCCGTATTTACTGCGATCGGATTAAGCGGTCTGTTTCTTGCGACCGTAGTCAACTACAGATCACTGAATAATCTTTCCCTGCCGGTTACGGCTTTTATTCTGGGACTTTGTGCTGTTTTGGTATGTCTGTTCGGCTATTACAGAAAGAGCAGACTGTATTCCGCAATAGGCTTTTTTGCGGCATTTGCTTCATCCGCTGCTATAGGATCCGATTCTACGCCTGTTCAGTATTTGGTCATAACGATCGGAACTTTATTGATTTCCTGTTTGTGGATGATATTCCCTGTTGAAAAACAGTATAATTTTGCCGATACATTTATGATCGTTGCGGAATTTATATACTTTCTGATAGGCACTGGATTCAGGATAGATTGTGATGATGATATGACTGTCAGGATCTGCAAATGTGTATTTCTGATCTGCTCATGGATCGTTACCCAGTTTATATATTTTCACACAGCCCGCAGAAATCCACTGGACGAAAACTCCGGAACAGGTACGTCAATCCCGAACAGAGTTATCATGTGTATCTTCGCATGCTTCTATACCTCCTATGCCACAGCCGGAGTGTTATTATCGAAACTTGATCCGAATGCGATCATTCTTTCTATCATACTTTTGTATGTCGGATTTATTGTTCCATCGGCTTTCTTTGCATTGAAGCTCTATAATTCACGTAACAGAGCCTGGATCACGTTCTGGATCCTTATGAATATTACCGGACTCACCGCTGTGTTCGCATCGGAAAACGGATATATCATTGCTGCGGTAATTGTCGCTCACTCCATAGTTTCCAGATATATCTGCTCCAGGCTTTCGTTTGACTATACCCTTAAGATCGCAGATCTTTTGATCCAGATAGTTATGGGCATCGTACTCGTCTTTTCGTCACAGATGTTTGCTCCGGAAGACGGAAGTATGGCGATCGAGATGTACGTTGTATGTGCGGTATTATCCGCAGCATTTGTGATCGGATTGTTTTTCGCTTCCGGATATAAAGATATTTTTCAGGTTATTGCGGTCTTTTCGGTCACTGTCGGAATAATAAACGTATTTTTGCCCGATTCTTTAAAGGCAGCCTGCGGAATGGGACTTATCCTTTTGTTTACCTGCCTTATCAATTCGGTTGAAAGACTTAAACCCGACAAAAACACAATGTTTAACTGGTTTGCACTTGCTATGGAATCCCTGTTCCTGATCATGGCAGCAACGGATAATACCAGTTTTGTTCTGGAGGATTGCCTTATTTATATAATTTCCATGCTCTTCGGGCTTAGTTTTACGATATTAATGCTCAATAAGGATTACGGAATGCCGTTTAACGGAAAATATATCGCCGTTCCGGGATATCTGACTGTGGCATTTATCATTTCCCCCTTGAATAAGGACTTTCTTCTCAGTATCTTACTTATGGCGGTTGCGGTAGGAAGCGTCATTTTCGGATTCGTTCTCAAGGAAAAAGCAATCAGAGTATACGGACTGGTGCTTTCCATAATAGTTTGTGCTAAAATAGCTTTTATAGACTTCGTTACACTGGATGATGCCAAGGCTAAGACTGTTATGTATATAATGGTTGGAGCCTTTGCACTCCTGATCGGAACTATATATATGGTTCTGGAATCCAGGGAAAATAAGGCAGTTGCCAAGAAAACGGAACAAGGAGCTTCATAAAATGAAGTCAGGTTTTACCGGAAAATTAATATCTCTTTCACTTATCTGCACGCTGATGCTTGGCGGTTGCGGCTCCGAAATAGCCGAACTCACGGATGAACAGCAGGCTCAGGTCGGAGAATATGCTGCTTTTGCAATGCTTCGGTATGATGCCGAGCACAGAAGCCGCCTTGTCGATTATTCGGAGGTTTTGGCAGCGGATGAAGCCAAAAGACTTGCTGAAGAAGCTGCCGCGGCTGCAGAACTTGCAAGGCAGACCGAGACAGGTGAGGACCAAACTCCGGAAGGTACTCTGGACGCCGACGGAAATCCCGTTGAGGTGATCGACAGAACGGAAGATCCCGGATATGTAAGTGACACCATGGAGGATTTTCTTGAACTTCCAAACGGAGTTCTTCTTACATACAGAGGATATACCATTCAGTCATCATATCCCGAAGAAGCTGACGTATCCGATTATTTTGTAGTCGATGCAACCGCGGGAAATAAATTCCTTGTCCTTTGGTACACGATCTATAACGGATCCGGATCCGAAGCAAATATCGATTTCCTTGCAGATAACATAGCTTTTAAGTGCAGGGTAAATGACAGTAATACCGCCACGGCTCTTGTAACCATGCTTGATGATGATATGTCCACTCTTCAGACCGTTATGAGAGACAATGAAGAAATGGACTGCGTTCTGGTATTTGAGATCAATACGGAGCTTGCGGATAATGTTGAATCCATAGTCGTTAAGATGTCAAAAAACGGTGCCGATTGGGAGAGAAGACTTCAGTAAACTAAAGCCCCTGCATTGCAGGGGCTGTTTTTATTTCTTTCTTGCTATATTCCATTTGATAACTGCGGCTCCGATTATCACCAGATATCCTATTAAAGAGTATATGTCCGGAAATTCGGATAAAAATACCATTCCGAGAATTGCCGCAAAGATCACCTGAGTATAATCAAATACTGATATGTCCTTGGCCGGTGCATTTTGATATGCGGCGGTTATATTAAACTGTCCTCCGCCTGCGGCAACTCCGGCGCCTATCAGACATGCCCATTGTGCGGGGCTCATGGGATGCCAGTTCAGGACCATAAACGGGCCCGTAACCAGGCAGGAGAATAATGAGAAATAGAAGACTATCGTTTTACCCGGCTGCCCCGTCTTTCCCATCTTATGAACAAAAGCATAGGCGGCACCGGCACCGAATCCTCCGTACAGGCCTACCAGAGCAGGGATTACTGCCAGTCCCGTTGAAGGCTTAATGATAAACAAAGACCCGATAAATGCCATAATGACGCATCCCCAGTCAGTCTTTGACGGAATTTCCTTCATGATGAAGTAGCTGACTATTATCGCAAAAAAAGGCGAGAGCTTATTGAGCATATTGGCATCCGCTATACCGAGTCTGTCTATTGCCCAGAAATTGGCGATCATGCCGCTTGTTCCGAACAGGCATCTCATGATTACGGATACACCGTTACCTTTTCTGATCGAAAAACCGATATTGTTTTTGAGTATCGATCCCGTGGCTATCAGAAGTGCAAAGAAGTTTCTGAAGAAGGCTTTCTGCATTGTCGGAAGGTCTCCCGAGATCCTTACAAAAAAGGTCATCAGTGAAAAGAAAAATGCCGCAAGCAGGAGGTGGAGTATTGCTTTGTGTATATTAGTCGCCACAGGGCGCATGGGTTGTTGTTCGATTTCTTTTTGCATAATACGCGATTATACTCTTTTTCTTTACCGATTTCCATAATTGTCATTTTCGGTAAGTGGAAATGCTTTATTGAAATCATATTTAATGAAATGTAAAATTATATAAGCTTATATGGCAAGGGGGGATTTTCTTGAATAAGCTCACGCGTTCAAGCAGATATATGATATTTATAAGTGCATTTTTGGTCATCGTAAATGCACTTTTGGGTTTTCTGCTTACCAAGCAGTCGGATAAAGCGATCCGCGACCTTATCCAGCACAGAATGCTCGGTATTTCCAATACAGCGGCTTCCATGATAGACGGTGACGTTCTTGAAACGGCATCTTATGATAATCTGAATGATCCCGAGTACAGGGAAATCTTTGAAACTCTTTCTTATTTTCAGGACAATATCGAACTTGAATACATTTATTGTATCCATAAGAACGAAGACGGAAGCTTTGTTTTTTCCATTGATCCTACAATTGAAGATCCCGGTGAATTCGGAAGTCCGATAGTAACCACAGAAGCTCTGGTAGAAGCCGGTAATGGTATTTCGTCCGTGGATGAGGAGCCTTATGAGGATGAATGGGGCAGGTTTTACAGCTCTTATTCCCCCGTATTTGATTCTGACGGCAAAGTTGCCGGTATAGTTGCGGTTGATTTCAGTGCAGACTGGTATGATGATCAGATCAGAGAACTGGTGATCATAACGATAATTGTTATCGTAGTTGCATTTGCGATAAGTGTTGCGATCATTATCTTTATAGCGACCAAGTACAGGAAGAGGTTTTTATCCATTTCCAAGGATATGAGGAAGCTTTCCGATGAGATTGAAACGCTGGTCAGAGAAGTCTCTTTCGATTCATACTGGTATGAAGAACAGCATGATGATAAGTCGGAGAAGACATCCGATGATGAAATAGAAGAGATTTCCTTCAAGATCAGAGGTCTGCAGGACAGACTTGAAGAACAGATTGATTACGTTAAATCACTGGCATATATTGACGGCCTTACAGGACTTGAAAACAGAACCGCTTATACCGAGCAGGTTAAATGTATTGAGGATAACATAAAAGCCGGGAAAGGAGCTTTTACGGTTATCGTATGTGATATAAACCAGCTTAAGATAATAAACGATGATTACGGTCATGAAGAAGGAGATAAGGTAATAACACTTGTTGCAGGAACTATCCAGGAACTTTTCTCCAATGAGAAGATATACCGTATAGGCGGAGATGAATTTGTGATAATCGGCAAAGATCCGGATTATTCCGGCAGGATATCGGATCTGAAAGCAAAACTTGAAATTTCAAGACATGAGATAGATGATCTTCCCGCATCTGTATCTGCCGGTTTCTCATTGTTTGATAAAGAGAAAGACACAGTTTACAGTGAAGTCTTTAACCGCGCGGATAAGCTTATGTACGAAGATAAAAAGCTTTTCTATCAGACTCATGAAGACAGAAGAAAGAGAATATAAAAACAGGGTGCAGGATTTGCCTGCACCCGATTTTTTTACTTATTTTCCGTTGTATCTTCGAGTGTGTGAATAGTTTTCTGTAAATGTTAGATCTTCTATGATAAGTTGATGTGAGGCTGAGGATGATTAGATTCATCTCTCAGCCTCTTGACTATATATGCTGTATTTTTGCATGTCAAGGAATGACAATAAAACCGATTACATTTCCGGTTTTTGCATGTGTTATTCTGGTAACCTGCCTTCGTACATGACGGCCATCTCACCGTATACTTTGCCCCAGTTACGGACTGGCATGGTCCACTTTTTAGT
>JAGPFR010000015.1 GCA_018056425.1 Lachnospiraceae bacterium | reverse complement strand
CCTCTACATTGTCCTGCTTAGCCTCATCGTGGTCAATTCCGGATATAAGCTCTCTGTCGAGCTTAACGATATCGGGCTTCATAAGTTCAACCCTCTCAAGGTCGTTGATCCCGCTTCCGAAGTCATCGATCGAAAGCATGTTGTTCATGGATCTTACGCACTTGCTCTTTTCCTGACATTTATCCGCGGAATAATACGGATACTCCAGATTCTCAACGATCAGTTTGCCTCGTATCTCTTCTCCGAAATAATCGTAAAATGCCTCGGCTTCTTCTCTGTTCATACAATCCGAAGGAAATGAATTGATCGAAACCTTCTGAGGATATCCTCTCAGGCAAAACTCCTGCATAGCTCCGAAAAATGTTGCAACTTCCAAAACGTGAAGCTTATCTTTCCTGGTATATTCTTCTATCAGCTCCGTAACCGTCTTGTCGGCGGGACGCATCAATGCTTCCCATGCATAAGTTGTCTTTCCGTCAGCCTGAAAGATCGGCTGAAATACATAATTGATGGAAAGCTCGTTTAACGCATCCAATATTTCCTTGTCCAAGGGCAAATGGTCGTAATAAATCATTTAAAACTTTTAACCTTCCGTTTTCGTCAAGTAACTATTCCCCGCAATAGTTATACAGAAACTGTTTTCTTATACCCACGAAGCGGTATTCTAACATAAATCAAACTAAAATCTACCGTCTGAAACAAATCTTTAGTAATTTTTAATTTTCACATGTAAAAAGGACGGGGTTTTCAAGAGAAAACGCCGTCCTTTTGTGTATATTGACTATGAAAGATCAGTCATCGTAAGGATGAATCGTCTCGATGGTTCCGTCATCAGCGATGTTGAGCTTAGTGTACTTAACGCATCTTTCGTGGGTTATTCCCTTTGAAAGCTCGCAGTCATGATAGAAAATATACCACTCTCCGTCGATCTCAAGAATGGAGTGATGTGTGGTCCAGCCGAGAACAGGCTCCATTATCCTTCCTTTATAGGTGAAAGGACCGTCGGGCTTGTCACTCTCCGCATAGCAAAGGTAGTGAGTGGTTCCGGTTGAATATGAGAAATAATATTTTCCGTTAAACTTGTAAACCCAGGGGTCTTCGAAATATCTGCGATCCTCGTCACAAGCCTTAATGGGCTCTCCGTTCTCATCGAGAATCTCGATGTGCCTGGGAGCTGCTTTAAATCCGGTCATATCCTGCTTGAACTCTGCGAAAAGGGGTCCGAGTGCGGGAACATCCCCTTCCGGTCTGGGCTCATCGGGATTAAACTCACCTGACTGCCACATCTCGAGCTGTCCGCCCCAAAGTCCGCCGTTATAGCAGTATATTCTACCGTCGTCATCTACAAGAACAGCGGGATCGATGCTGTAGCTTCCTTCGATGAAATTCTCGTGAGGCTTGAAAGGTCCTACAGGGCTGTCGGATTCGGCAACACCGAGGCGGAACTTAAGTTCCTTATCCTTAGCGGGGAAAATAAGATAATACTTTCCGTTCACATAAATACAATCGGGTGCCCACATCTGCTGCTTAACCCAGGGAATATCCTTGTAGTTGATGGCAACACCGTTGTCAACGCAGGGTGCATCAAGGTTATCCATAGATAATACATGATAGTCTTCCATCATGTACTGTGCTCCGTCATCATCGTCGGGAACGTCAAGCTCTATATCGTGTGAAGGATAGATATAGATCTTACCGTCAAAAACGTGAGCCGAAGGATCGGCAGTAAACATATGGGTTACCAAAGGTTTTCTTTCGTTAGGTCTTCTCATAATCATTTCTCTTTCAGAAAAATTATTTGGTTACCCATATATTTTTGCACAATTACAGGAAAATAACTTATCAAAACTTGCCATAGATTGCGTAATCTATGCTTACTCATTTATCCTTCGAAGATATATGCTCATCAAAGCCGCAATCAAGAGGAACGGAAATGTGTCTCAAATATATATTTAAGCGGATAAATGAGATATTATTAAGATATGTACAATTACCAAAAGCAAAAGAAAAAAAGAAGAATCCTGACTCTTGCCATCATCGTTCTCCTTGTTTTCATATATCTGTACGGAAAAGGAAGACAAAGAGCGGTGGCGGGAATACCCGATCCTGTGCAGAAAGAAACTTCGGGAGAAACTTACATCTCCGCCGGCGGTTATGATATGACCGTCAAATTCCTGTACGAGTACGAGATCGAAGCTCTGGTGGTAAGCACGCATAACGCTCATGACGGAACGGGATCAAAACTCGCTCCGAGAGACATCGCGCTATGCTGGGGTGATGTTGCCGCACTAAATGAAACGATAGATTTTCACTGGCATCAAAGCGGAAGATTTTATTCATGGCACGTCGATTCATATAACGAGATAAATTCCGTCGGAGGAATTCAGGGAGTCACCGAACACTCTTCAAACAACCATCTCGTTCCCGCAGACGCTAAGGTACGCAGACAGATAAGCAGGATAAGAACAGGTGACCACATAAGGCTCAGAGGCTATCTCATAAACATAGACGGGACCGCATCAAACGGCTCGACATTTTATTGGTATTCCAGCACAACTCGCTCAGACAGCGGCGACCATTCCTGTGAATTAATATATGTCACGGAAGTCGAATGGCTTCCGTGACACTCTGTAATTATTATGCAAACGGGCCCGCAATCACTTCACCTTCACGCTTGTTTCCGTAAATATCGGTATCAAATACAATGCTGCTTCCGTCCGGATTTTCAAAGCGCTGCTCAGGCTCAAAAGCCATGCCCAAAGTCTCTGTATTTATCATGCCGCAGTTTTTCGGAAGATATTCAAACAGATTAGTATCAAGCTTCCATTTGCTGCCTTCGCATGTCAGTTCGATCATTATTTCGTGATCGCTGTCAACGTATGGATCCTTCTCCTTAGAGCAGGGTTTGGCACCGTTAAAATAAACATTGCCTCCGGTCCATACAGGAAGAGGGATGTAGTATCTGTCGCTCGGTGCACTGCCCATTCCGCAATATCCTTCGAATTCGCTCTTCCATTCCTCTTCGGTCATATATGAATCATAAGGAATGGTTCCCGCGATAAGGTTGCCGTCATCCCACTCATCGTTTGCAAAACCTTTACAGATATCTTTCATTTTATCTCTGAGGTCTCTTTGCACGAAGATATTGTTATAGAAACGCATGTCTCCGTGAAGGATGGTCATAAATCCCGCAATCTCCGTTCTGTGAGGAACATGATAAGGAGTGTATCTGGGAGATCTGATGGATTTGGATCCGTTATCGACACCTCTTCCTACTGCAGTAAGTGACCCTGCGATCAGATTGTGAACGAACGCAACTCCCTGCGTAGGAAGCTTGAATGCTCTGTCTGACAGGAGAATATTATTGTCTATAAGCGTAGGTCCGTGACTTACCTCGATAAAAATGTCTTCTCCGAGTCCGAGATTGGCAAGGTTTTCTTTTCTCAGAAGATAATCATAAGGAAGTGAATTATCATGGAACAGATTTCCGGTAACCCTTGTTCCCTGTGCCTGCCAGTCAAGCCAGAGTCCTCTGGTGCAATGATGGAAGTGATTGTTTCTTATGATCACATCAATTGCAGCATGCATCTTAATACCGCCGATCTCAGCACCTGCAAGATTCTGCTTATTGTTAATGTGATGGATGTGGTTATTTTCAATAACGGAAAAGACACCGCCTAAGTGGCCCACAATACCTGTTTGTCCGCAATCGTGGATGTCGTTGTTTCTGACGATATGTGAACCGATATTTTCTTTGGTCCAGCCTTCAGTCTGAGCCTGGCATATGCAGTCACGCTCGGTCTGGGTGCCGTCCTTGTATTTCCATTTAAGCCACTTGTTGTCGTTAGCAGGCTGCAGGTATTTTCCGAGCGATATACCGGAGCACTTCGATTCGGATATATCACAGTTTTCGATGATCCATCCCTTTGACCAGTGAGGACCTATCATTCCGTCCTGATATGCAGTCGGAGGTGCCCACTGCGTTGCCGCCTTGCATACGGTAAAGCCGTCCAGGGTTATATATCCGATACCTTCTTCAAGGGGGTAAAAACAGTTCTGTCTTACGGTTATTTCAATAAGTGCATCTTTGGGATTAATATCCCGGAAGTTTGCATATATGACCGTTTTATCGCCATCTGCTTCGGTATACCATGTATAAACAGTAAAATCCTTATCCCATGAGGAAAGATTTTCTTTGGGATCATATACGCCGTTTATATCAGTTACTTCGTACATGGATTTGCCGTTTAAGAAAACATCTCCTGTGTGCGCCGTAAAATTCGCATCAAACCAGTCACCCGATACAGCTGTTTTAAACGGATTGTAATTTCCGAAAAAAGAATTATCTACAACCGTCTTCCATACGTGAGGTCTTTCTTCGGTCCAATCGGTAATGATCTCCGCGCCTGTAATAACTGCTTTTAATCTGTTTTTGGCGCGGTATATGATCCTTGCATCTTCTCTTCCTGCATTTTTAGGATTTACATGTTCTCTGTAAATTCCGTCACAGACTATAACCTCATCACCGGGAAGTGCAATATCCGCCGCTTCCGAAATTGTTTTAAACGGAGAATTCTCCGATCCGTCACCCGAACCCGCAACTTTACAATCTACATAATATTTCACCGGCATTCCTCCTTTGTGTAGAAATTTAACAGTTCCTCCATCCAGTAAACCTGATCCTTGATTCTGAAGGTTGTTGGGTTTCCGGGATGGCAAGCGTAATTGGAAATAACTCTGAGATCGGAGTTTGTCATGATAAACCAGCCTTCAAATATATGGCTTGCCATGGGTACATGATAATCGCTGGTTACTATGAAAAGGTCTCTTATCTGCGGATAATCGCTTCTTAAAAGCCTTCCCGAATAGACGGCGTTTTCCGATGTGGACAATGAATCGTTCTCCACGATGATCCTCGAAGGATCAATACCGTTTTGAATAAGATATTCCGCCATTTTATCGGCTTCTTTGATCGCAGGTGCCAAAAGAGCCGTTCCTCCGCCGGTTACCAGTATGTATGCATTCGGATATTTACCTGCGGCTTCGATCCCGGCATCAAGACGGCACATCAGCTCATCTTTGACATCGCCATGAGGTGACAGTGAATAACCGAGGATCACTATACACAGACTGTCATCATCCGGAAGGTCTGAGGGTATTTCGCCCGAATTGACGAAGTCCTTTTCGTTTGCTCTGTCCCAATACGAAAACAGATCCTGCATGATAAGCAGATCAGCGTTTAATTCTTCGTCACTTTCCGCAATATCTGCTATAAGCGGTTTTACTTCCTCAACAGTTTCTGCGGCATTACTCTTTTTCTCGTAAATATCAAAAGAAGCTCTCCAGATATCAGCAGGGATAAAATAATCTTCCTCGGAAAAAATTTCCGTGGTAACTATTGACTCTGCGGGTGTCGAAGCATCGGAATCGATATCGTCTGAAGGCTGTACATCAGAAACTTCATCCAAGGCCAAAGCTTCATCCGTGATCACATTTTCGGATGAACATCCCGAAAGCAAAAGAAGTGATAAGGAAAGAATTAATGAAATTGTCTTTTTCAAATCTTTCATCATCTACTGTTGTTTTCGAATTAACACTGCTCAGCTGCCATTTCCTCGTTAATGGTATCTTCGGTTGCAGCCATAGCCTGAAGTGTCATCTCAAGCAGTTTGTCGAGTTCCCAGCCAAGCTGATCCGCGCCACGCTCGATAACTTCCCTGCTGCATCCTGCCGCAAAGCCTTTGCTCTTATACTTCTTCTTGAGCGATTTAAGTTCCATATCCTTGGTGCTCTTTGACGGTCTCATAAGAGCCGCAGCACCGATAAGACCGGTAAGCTCATCCGCAGCAAAAAGAACCTTTTCCATTTCATGTACAGGCTCAACATCGATCGTGGTTCCGCAGCCTACGGTTATCCCATAGCCATGCGAACATACGCCATGAATAATATCTTCACTGACTCCGCCTTCCCTGAGAAGTTCCGGTGCCTTCAGACAATGCTCATCGGGATACAGTTCAAAATCGATATCATGGAGAAGTCCTACAATGCCCCAGTATTCGGCATCATCTCCATATCCCAGTTCATTCGCATACCACTTCATTACAGCCTCAACAGTAAGTGAATGCTGTATATGAAATGAGTCCTTGTTATACTTTTTCAAAAGTTCAAATGCTTCGTCTCTTGAGATCATTTTCAAATTCCTATATCAATTTATAAGTTACTTCCTCAGGGAAAACATCTTTGTTTAAGTTAAGACAGTTTTACATTTACTTCTGGGCACGCTGTTTGCCACCGCATTAAGTATCGTATCTTCAAGATTGTCCATGGATGCATTATAAAAACTGTCCGCCGAGCAGAATGTCATAAGACTGGTTTCATCATCCGTTATCTGGACAACAACGATGGGTTTCTTCTGCGCATACATATAACCCTGTTCCCAGTTGGTTCCCGCCGTGCCGTTCCTGCCGGGTGTGATCATCAGAAACAGCTCAGCCCTGTTAAGAGCATCCAGATCCGCATCGAATACCTTCTGCGCCCAGTCTTCCTGAGAATAATCCCATGCATTTTCAATCTTGAGTTCAAACGGACAATACAATTTGTATCCGTTATCTCTTAACAGCTTCGAAATTCTTTCCATTACCTGACGCTGGTCCTTCGAACAGCTTCCGGCCAGGTATATCAATTTCTCTTTATCCATACATATTCTCCGTAAATCTGATATCTATGATTATATATCAAACAGCCCTACATTCATACGTGGCTAATAAAGTTGCGGTTTTTTGGGGTTTATTAGCCCATTTCTCCTCTTTTCGGGTCATTTCGTTTCCAAAATGGCTAATAAAACTGTGGTTTTTGGGGTTTTTATTAGCCCATAGCTTCTATTCCAGGCCTTTCATTTTCAAAGCGGCTAATAAAACTGTAGTTTTTTGGGTTTTTATTAGCCCATTGATCCTTCGTGCGAAAGACGAAGTGAGCGAAAAGAGTATAGACTTATGCGGAAGGCGGGACTTGAACGAATTTCGACCTTTAAAAAACCAGTAAAATAGGAGGTTTGCACGCTCATCCATTTCTTTCAGACCACCTATAGACCATTTTCAGACCACTTTTACAGACCATAAAGGTCTGTTTTTTTTACCCTTTTTCAAGACGGAGGAATTAATGAAGGTTGTTTACAGCTCAGGGAACTTAATAGTTGATGAGGTTGGAAAGATCCAATTAATGGGAAATATCATTCCAGAAGCCTGGTATCATACCGTGGTTAACGAAAACGGTAAACCAAATCTCTTGGCAATCAATATTCTTGCCGACATCGTATATTGGTACCGTCCTACTGAGATCAGGGATGAAAAATCCGGAAATGTCACTTATAAAAAGAAGTTCTATGACAAGGATTTTCTGCAAAAATCATATGCTGACATCTGTAATAAGTTTAACTGCAGCGAAAAACAGGTTCGCGAGGCATTAAAGCTTCTTGAGAATCTTGAAGTGGTTCAAAGACACTTTAAAGCTGTTATGACCGGTTATGGTAAGCTGCCAAACATTATGTTCCTGGAATTATTCCCTGAAACTCTAAAAAAGCTTACTTTCCCCAGTGGTAATACATGTTTCCCTTTTGGGAAGGATGTGGTTCCCGATTTGGAAACACCTATTGCCCCGGAGGGTAATACAATTACAAAGAATACTACAGAGATTACAACAGCTATATATAGCCCCATCCCAAATCATATGGATAAAGAGAAAAACCAGAGTTCATATTCTCACAGGAAGTATGTTAATCAGTTCAACAATTATCCTCAAAGGGATGATTATGATTTTGAAGAACTCGAAAGAAGGCTTGTCAAAAACTAACAGAAAGCTTCAGATCCTTTATCAATACAGACCAGAAGCTCTTATAATCATATTGCGATATAAACTGCCATCAGTTTCTTAGTTAATTTTATTCAAGATTTTACTGACATCTGACAGTTATTTCCAATCAACCAGCAGGTATTGCCGGTAACCGGAATAAATGGTTATGCTCGTGCCATCGTTTATCGAATAAACTCTGTAATATACATCCTCATCATCAGTCACCCCTGTACCGCGGTATATGATCTCAATATATAATATATATTTTCCATCGGGAGAGGGAACCACCTGCCCTATATCACACTCTCCGGCATCTGTATTCTCAACGATCAGCTGATATTCATAAGAAGTTCTATCCGGATTATGGTGTTCCTCAAATCCTTCCGAGTTTTCTGTTTTCACCAATCCCCATGTGCATAACCGAAAACATTGATCATTCCGGGAATCCTTGAAAACAATATTTTCATATCCATCTATTCTTCTGTAATTCTGCGAAAAATCCAAATGGAATCCCGAAAAGTATACAATCATTCCAATAATTGAAATGAGAACAATTGCAGTTCCAATGGCTATCTTTTTACATATGTCCATTGATTTCATCCAGCAGATGTATTGTCTTATATGATTTATTACAGGTTTTATATTGCGATACCATAAGGTAATCCTTTAATCATCCAAGATTATTTGTTATCGCATCATCTCGATAAATTTGACAATCAGATATGAATTTTGATATCACCGAAATCAAACAGGCCACTTCCTTGTTTCAGCTGCCCGTTCTTCTCTATTTGTGAAAAATCTGTTCTGATCTCATCAATCAGTGAAACAGGAATTTCCAAGTCGTGATGGTCTGGGAGAACGCAGCTGACATCAAGCTCCGCCAAACGTTTTACCGACAGATAGAAAAGCAGAGGATCTGTGGTCGGATAAAAAGCGTCAAGACTGCCTTTGTAAATCAGGTCTCCAGAATACAGGAACCTTCTCTCAGGTTCGTAGAAACAGCAGTGTCCAGGAGAGTGACCTGGCGTGTGCAGCACCCGAAGCGTTCGCCCGCCCAAGTCAAAACAATCACCATCATGCAAAAGAATCTGCGGCTCACCTTGAAAAATATGATATGTCTCTGCGTCAAAATCCTCCGGAAGTGAACCGGGCAATTTTGTAATTTGTTTCTTTACCTCTTCCAACGGTAAAGGGAAACTTCCGCTGAGCCAGTCCTTTTCTACCTCATGGATTGCAATACGGTCAAAGAGCCCGTGCCCTCCTATATGATCCCAATGGACGTGTGTGGTGAGCACAGTAATCGGCAGCACTGTCAATTCTTCGACAACACGTTTGATATTTGATACACCGAGACCTGTATCGATCAGCACTGCCTCGTTCTGGCCGCAAAGAAGATAGCAATGAGGTTCTTCCCAGTGCTGGTATTCACTTATAACGAATGTTTGTGTGTCGATTTCCTCGACGGTAAACCAGTCACTCATAAATCTGTCTCTTCAAACAGGAAGTTGTATTAGTCCATTATATTCCGATATAACACGCCAACTTCAGCCCGACAACCTCGAATTTATTGAATAAAATACCTTTTCACCCATTTGTGATGAAGAAATACCATAATCAGAATAGGAATAATCGTGCCTATACATAACGGAATCACGGAGTATATGCTGTCTCCTCCAATAAACGCAGAACAAATCCACGAGCCAATAATACAAATGCCATAAATGATCCACATTACGCCATGTTTCTTATTCCATGAATTGACATCTGATAATTGATCTACTTTCGGGGGTTTTTCTCCTGTATAAAAACCAACAGGCTCCTTACTCTTTAGCTGACTAACTCCAATTCCAAGCATTATCATTGCAACTATACAGAAAATCACACCAGAAATAATTGTTCCAGCCATCTTTTTTCCTCCGTTAAACTGAGTTAAAGTTTCTTTTCCATAAGGTCAAATCTGCCTTTTCTCCAATCCGCATATCCTCGGGATTCATACCCATTATGACGATACAATTTTTGCGCGAAAGGATTCTGAGTAAAGGTATCTAATCTAACTGAGTTATAACCCATATTTTTAATTTGTTGTTCTATATGCAGAAGAACCTTTTTCCCGATTCCCCTGTTTTGTACCTTTGGTGAAACGCAGAATCTATGGAGAACATATGCCGAATCAGATTCGTATTCCCATTCAGCATTATTGTATTGCTCATCACATTCTCCACTGATAACATAAAAAGCTACCAACTCATTCTCTTCATAAACTACATAAAGATAATTGTTTCTAATATCTTCTTCAAAGTCTTCTCTGGCAGGATATATTTCATCCCACTGATAGATTCCATTCTTTTCCATTTCGGCTATTGCATCTTTTATCAAAAAGCAGACCGAATCCAAATCTTGTGTTGTTCCTATCTTAAATTCCATATTCCTCTATAATCCTGTATATTAAAAGTTATTTGTTATTGAGAATTTATATTCTCAATATATTTACATCTAGGATAATTAGAGCATCCATAAAATGAACTGCCAGCATATATTCCTTTTTTGGCTTGTCGCATAACCAAATTCCCGCCACATTTAGGGCACTTGCCATTTGCTGGATGATGATATATTTGGTTAATATGTCTAGCCTTCGTTTCTCTGCTTTTATCCAAAGAGATTAGGCTGGAATACATACGATTAACCATAGCTTCATCATATATGTCTGGAGAACTCGTCCAAATACCTTTTATGATCCGTTTCAGATCAGAGTAATAACAAACCCAAGTATTTGGAGAATCCCAATTTACATTTATATTTTCGCAATTGTTTCCGAAAGCTATTATCGAAAAAACTTGTACGTTTCCACAAAAATTTTTCAATGCACTTATATGACTTTTATTCTGCCAGATAGGATTGTAAAACTTATTCTTATTTACTTTCTTTAACCCCATCCAGTTCTTCCCGGCATAGACGGTACTAGTCCACATTTTCCAATGTTCATTTCCAAAAATGTAACCAACATAGTTCTTGCTTTCGATAACAAAAATTCCTTTTCTTGTAATATAGAGCAAATCAATTTCTGCCGTAGTTCCATTGGCCTTTGGAACATAAGTATTTCTCAAGCAATATCCATCATAGCCCCAAAAATCCAAACTATCTATAGATCTTTGCAGCTTATTCTCCCCAATTACCCCTTTCCGGGATGGTTTCATTATTATTTTTTTTAACAAACCAAAACCATACATATTCAGCGCTATCCTATCTGCTCTAACCTCTTTGATTATATATCATATAAGGCCACATTCATACCTAATACATGACCTGATCAAGCACTTTTCCTAACCAGCAAGCACCGTCAAAAGATATCTTTTTGGCAAAATCACCTCCTGTGCCAGAGTACCCCATACCCCATTTCTAAAAAAACAAAAGGGTTTGGGACGCTCCGGCCCAAAATCCATTTTTTATTAAAAATGGGCCCATAAGGCGTTGCTTGCTATTCTTTAAATCCGGATTATTTGCACTTTAAAATGTCCTGAAATTACCCTGCCTCATGAAATCAAGTAAGACCTTTGTCCATCCACTGTCCATTGCCAGCCCATTTTAACCCTGTTAAATCCATGCTAATCTGTATACTGGCAATGATAAGAAATATATAAGACGACATTCGTACTTGAGACAAGCCGCTACTTGTTCAGGATTCAATCATTTCATAATGAGCAAGCATCGCCAAATGCTAGCATTTTGGCAAAAAATCCCTTTTGGGCCCCCTTGTCCCCAAATCATATGAAATTGATTTTGTCCATTGATTGTCCGCGTTTGTCCATTTACCCCTTAAAAAAGGCATGATATTCTTATACTGCGCTTTGAGAGTAAATATAAACCTCGAAGTCCTCAGGATTACATCCAAAAGGACCTCGGGGCTTTGTTATTTGCAGAGCAATTTTGAACCAATTGGATCCGAGAAAGGAGGCATTATGATAACTGAATACAGAAATAATGTCTCCCTTATCGATTCTTTGACGGAAGCCATCAAAAACGATATTATGAGCGAGGATGAGCGTGCACAAATGCACGCAATGAAAAAAACGCTCATTGAAAATTTCATAAAAGAAAGACATAAAAATGCCATTAGCACATACCGGTCAGGTAAATACACCACCTATACCACACGTGTAGGAGGGGGTAAAAAGATCTCCGCTCAGTCATTGGATGCATTATATGAAAAGCTCTATTGTTTATATTCCGGCAAAACAATGAAGGAGACAGCCACCATGGAGAGTCTTTTCTCCGAAGCCCTGGAATGGCATTGCTCCGAAAACAGCAATACCCAAAAGACAAAGAGACGTCATAATGAACTCTTTGCAGCCCGCATATCCGGTTCTGAACTCGCTAAAAAACCCATTAAGGATGTTTCGGCACGTGATGTGAAGGTTTTCCTTAAATCTTTCAAAGACCGGGTTACAAGGACGACTCTGACGAATATTAAAACGATCATCAATTTTGTATTCGAATATGCGTGTGAAGAACTTGAGATTGTCCCTTATAATGTTGCACTCGGAGTAAAGACCAACGATATCAAAGTATTGCCTGAAAAGAATGTCTGTGACGATGCCTTCTCGGAATTTGAGATCCGTCGTCTGGTTACACATCTGATGCCATCAACCAATGTCTATGATGAGGCAATCGTTCTCTCGGTATATTTAGGTTTAAGACCGTGCGAGTTAGAAGCTTTGGAATGGAGTGATATTCATGAAAATACTCTCATTCTCAAAAAAGCCAATACAGAAAGCGGTAATCTCAAGACCGGAGATCATGCCAAAAGGCATAAGCACCTGTGCACTGATGCAATGTCTCTTTTACAGAGATATAGAGCAGAAAGACCGGACGCTGCTCTCATATTCCCCAATAAGGACGGAAAGTACATTGATGGCGATGTAATCAACAAACATCTTAAAAAGGCCTGTAAGGCCCTTTCCATCCCCTACAGGTCATTATATAAGACCAGGGCATATGTAATCACTCAGATAGCCTCTACAGGCGATTATGAGGCATCCAGAAAGACTGCGGGGCATAGTAATTCATATATGCAGGATCATTATATAAACAGCAGTCTAACAGACATAAACAGATTAAACATTGAGAAAGCCTTGAATTTAGGCATTCAGACCGTTTCAGACCACTCTTTAAGCAAAGAAAAAACCTCGTAGATGCGATATCTACGAGGTTTTAACCGATGCGGAAGGCGGGACTTGAACCCGCACGACCGTGAAGCCACAAGAACCTTAATCTTGCTTGTCTACCAATTCCAACACTTCCGCGAACAAATGGTAATATACCAAAGATAAAACTTCTTGTCAATCATCTTTTTTATCTTTTTTCAAAAAAAATTTTACACCTCTGAAAGCCGCATGAATACAGGCTTCTTTAACATTGATTTTCCATCAAGTCATTTACAATTTAATACTCTTTAAGATAAATTAGAATCACTTTGTAATTCTATTGTTTAAGGAGAATTTTTATGTGGTTATTTTTCACTCTCGCCACTACCCTTATCTGGGGTCTGGCGGAACTGTTCTACAAAAAGGGCGCACGCCCCGATGAGAAATACTCTCATCTCAAGATCACCGTGTGCGTAGGTGTTGTCATGGGACTTCATGCGGTATTCGTACTCATTACCGAAGGACTTGCGTATGATCCCAAAAACCTTCTTCTGTATGCACCCGTATCGCTTTGTTATATCCTCTCCATGGCTCTTTCCTATTTCGGAATGCGTTTTGTCGAAGAGTCGATATCGGATCCCATAGAAAACACGTCAGGTGCTCTCGTAGCACTCATGTGTGCGGTCATATTGCATGAGTCCATTGATGCTCCTTCGATCGCCGCGATCCTTATTATCTTAGTCGGTATCCTGGGAGTAGGTTTCCTCGATACACACGGCGATACCGACCGCAGTAAAAAGCTCGGTAAGAAGATGGCATTTGTCGCATTTGCAATGCCCTTCTGCTATGCGATAATCGATGCCGTAGGATCATTTCTCGACATCTACTGGCTTGATATCGAAACAACCTACCTTACGGGCGTTACAGAGGATAATATCGAGCTTATAGCTAATACTTCATATGAGTTTACATTCCTTATCGTTGCCATAATTCTCTTCATCTTCATGAAGATCAGAAAGGTAAAGTTTGAACTTCCCACTCAGCGGGATAAGATCCTCGCAGCAGTTTTCGAAACCGCAGGACAGTTCACTTATGTATATGCAATGAGTGGAAACGGTGCAATAGCAGCTCCCATCATATCTTCGGTATGCGTTGTATCACTTGTGCTTTCCAGAATCTTCCTCAAGGAAAAACTCACCGCAAAACAATACATCTTCATCTTCATGGTCATAATCGGAATCATCATCCTTGCTGTTGTTGAAGGAGATGCTTAACCGTAAGGGTCAGATCAAAAAACGGCCGCTTCATTACGAAGCGGCCGTTAATTATTTTATCCTGCAATGAATGTCATTCCCTTAGCCCACATTGCTGCGAAGAGAAGAAGCTCTGCCCATAGTATCATCGCCTGTGGCGCTCTCTCATCGGCCACCCTGAGCTTATTCCAGCAATCGGATATGATGACTACGATAATAAGTGAAATACCGTATTTAAAGAGGTTTACGGTACCCTCAAACACATAGAGCAAAAGAGCGAGTAAAACGGCACATAAAAGAAGTATCTTGTACCACTTGGGCAGCTTGTCGTGGATCGTAGCTCCCATCATCAGGATCATCATGGGAACAAGGATCCTTAAATACTCGGACACATCGGATGTCCAGAGTGCGATGGCTCCCTTCCACTTTCCTCCGAAAGAGTGATCTCTGAGTCCGAAGGTGTATGAGAAATCCGCAAGTCTGGTCAGATATGTCAGTTTAAGATGCGGAACAAATGCGATGTAAAGGATCATAAAACGCACATATGATCCGAGGCTTCTCGAACCCGACATGTAAGAAACACATACCGTGACGACTGCAAAAAGCATTACTCCGATAAGTCCGTTTGCGAGGTCAAATGCGTAAACATCATTTCCGAACTGGTAGAATTTCAGGATGAAATTCAGTACGAGAACGGAGTTGATGACCGGCGTCCAGAACTTGGCGAATATTTCCTTGGGTATTGTATTGTCAAATGAAAAGATCTTCATCACTCGACTCCAAGCTGTGATTCAAGTATTACAAAAACATCGTACAAAAGTGCGATCGAACAAAGTATATATCCGTAGATACGATATCTTCCGACTATTTTATTAAGAGAATAGAACAACGAACAAAACGCGGTAATTCCGAGGATCATCGTGCAAAGAAGTGTTCCGTTGGGCGAAACCGGCAGGACGAATACACAGATCATGCACAGAACAACACTGTATAGCATTGCCGAACACTTCAGATACTGCGAAGGCTTAAGTTCTCCTCCCATTCTGAGGAAAATAGCGAGAACAAGAAGTGCGAGAACTACGGAAGGATAAACATCCGCATTGATGTAATTCGTAACAAGGACCGATCCTTCGGTATAATTGCCGGGACATACCAGATACAGAACAACACCGATGATCGAGAAAAACAGAGCGGTAACAAATCCGGTATTTACAAGCTCCTTACTAACCTTGGATCTGTAGAAAATAACGCTTCCGAGAATGAGCGAACACATAATGCCGTAGGAAGGTGACCATACACCTGCGAAAAATCCCGCAACTGCAAGAACCAGAGTACGCGCAGGACCAAGTTTCGGATAATCATCATTGTTGTCGACTATCTTCGCACAGATATTTAAAAGTGCAAGCATTATAAGCGAGGGATAAAAGAAATTAACGGCACCGAACTGCCTGAAATAAGAATTATTCCAGTCAACATTAAGTGCGATCAAAAGAAGGAATGAAAAAACACAGAAGAACATCCTCTGATGTGATCTTTTTACCGGTGCAAATATGAGGAAAGAACAAAGCAGCATTACACATATGTTGATAACATCCGCAACATATCCGCCGCATAACAGGATAACCTGAAGAACAAATCCGGCAACCAGACTTCCGCCCTTCCAAAAGAAAATACATCCCAGAGACTGGAATATATCATCCATACCGTTTAAAGCCTCTCCGGTTACAAGATTCCTGGAATAGTCCAGATCCTCCAGCATAAAAGGAACCTTAAGCTGCTGGAGAAAGATAATAAGAACCATCGTAACAAAAGCAGCGAGTATAAGAATCTTTATTATATTCGGTGTTTTGGTTTCTTCACTCATATCACAAAATCCATAAAACAAGCTTGCCCGATCAATCGAACAAGCCTGTAAAAATTATATTTCCAATATGAAAATATGTCAAATATTGCGCCGTTTTCAGCTGCTTTTATCTCTGTACTCTTCCCGATGCATCTCCGCCCGCAAGTGTCTCAACCTCTTTACGGGTTACAAGGTTAAAGTCTCCGGGAATGGTGTGCTTAAGAGCGGATGCAGCTACACCGAATTCAAGTGCGGATTTGAAATCTTTACCGTCAAGAAGTCCGCAGATGACTCCGCCCGCAAAAGAATCTCCGCCGCCTACACGGTCTACGATCGGACGGATGGTATATTCCTTGGAGTGATAGAACTCTTTGGTATCGCGTGAATAGATGCATGCAGACCAGCCGTTGTCGGATGCGGAATGACTTACTCTGAGGGATGATACACAGTACTCGAAATTGTAATCGGCAACCATCTGCTCGAAGATGCTCTTATATCCGGCAAGTTCGAGTTCTCCGCTGGTTACATCGGTATTACCGGGCTTATATCCGAGAACAAGATTTGCATCCTCTTCGTTTCCGATACATACATCAACATACTTCATGAGGTTCTTCATAACCTTCTGAGCCTTCTCAGAGGACCAGAGCTTCTTACGGAAGTTAAGGTCGCATGATACCTTTACGCCATGCTTCTTGGCAGCTTTAAGAGCTTCCTCGGTAAGAACAGCAGCGCTGTCGGAGATTGCGGGAGTGATACCGGTAAAGTGGAACCAGTCGGCTCCCTCAAAGATCTTGTCGAAATCAAAATCAGCTGCTGTTGCGGTTGAAATTGATGAGTGTGCTCTGTCATAGACAACCTTGGAAGGTCTCATGGCGCTTCCGCTCTCGAGATAATAGATACCTACTCTCTCACCGCATCTTGCGATATTTTCGGTCTTAACGCCGTACTTTCTGAGAGCTGCGATTGCGCAGTCACCGATCTCATTTTCGGGAAGTGCGGTAACATACTCGGCATCGTGTCCGTAATTTGCAAGTGAAACCGCAACATTTGCTTCACCGCCGCCATAATTGATGTCGAACTCGTCGGCCTGGATAAACTTTTCAAAATTGGGAGTTGAAAGGCGAAGCATGATCTCGCCCATTGTTATTACTTTTGCCATTTTATTTTCCTCACATTATTTATTTACAAGATGTACGGCAAATCCGCCGATCTCCTCTTTCATATAAATTGCCTTAAGCTTGCCCTTTGCATCGGTCTTGGCTGTGGATTCATCAAACTCAACACCGAGGACGGAGCTTAAATAATTAACCGCTCTGTCTATATAATTGGTTCTGATGGCAATGTGGCCGTTCTTTCCGAGATAGGGTGCTTTCATATACTCAACCGCACCACCCGCAAATACGGATGAATTGCCGTTCTTAACAGGCATTCCGAAAATGAAAGCAAATCTCTGTGCAGCCTTGAGCGTTTCGTCCTCACTGCCCATATTTACGCCGACATGTGCAAGCTCGAATCCGAGCATTGTCTTTACCGCTTCTCTTGTAAGCTCTTCGATCTTATCGAATTCTCCGTTTGAAATAAGATCTCCGGGAACCATCCATGATCCGCCGCATGCTATAACCTTGGGGAAATCAAGATATGAATTAATGTTTCCTGCATTGATACCGCCGGTGGGCATAAACTTCATATTTACATAGGGAGCTGCCATTGCCTTGATCTTGGCAATGCCGCCACTCTGCTCTGCAGGGAAGAACTTAACAACTTCAAGTCCGAACTCGATGGCGGTTTCAATCTCTGAAGGAGAATTTACGCCGGGTGTGATGGGGATATTTTTATCAACACAGTATTTAACAATCTTGGGATTAAGTCCGGGGCTTACGATAAACTTAGCACCGGCTTCCACTGCCTTATCAACCTGCTCTGTTGTAAGTACGGTTCCGGCACCGACGATCATATCGGGATGAGTCTTGGTCATGATCGAGATTGCTTCAGCCGCCGCCCCTGTTCTGAAAGTAACTTCTGCGCAGGGAATCCCGCCTTTGCAAAGAGCATCGGCAAGAGGGGCTGCATCTTTGGCATCGTCGAGTTTTACGACAGGGACGATTCCTATTTTGCTGATTGTTTCAAGTATCGGTAACATCTTTTTTCATCTCCTATATCTAAGCCGCTTGATGCGGTAATAAGCTTTATTCAAGCTCCATCGGATCCTTTCCCATGTAGGACAGGATTCCGCCGTCCGCATAAATGATCTGTCCGTTTATAAAATCGGATGAAGGTGATGCAAGGAAAACAGCAAGCCCCGTAATATCCTGAGCTTCTCCCCACCTTCTTGCGGGCGTTCTGGAAATAATGAATTTATCGTAAGGGTGACAGGATCCGTCATTTTTCCTGCGCTTCAAAGGCTCGACCGAATCACCGGACAGATATCCGGGACCGATGGCATTGCACTGAATATTGTCGGGACCGTATTCGGCACATATATTCTTGGTAAGCATTCTGAGTCCGCCTTTTGCGGTAGCGTATGCTGAGACTGTTTCTCTTCCGAGTTCGCTCATAATGGAGAGCATGTTTATTATCTTGCCTCCGCCATTTTTGATCATCGAAGGAATAACGGCCTTGGAGCATATGAAAGGTCCGGTCAGATCCGTTGAAACAACGGCATTCCACTGATCGACGGTCATCTCCGTCATGGGGATCCTTTTGATGATCGAGGCATTGTTTACGAGAATATCGATCGGTTCGAATTTCTCTTCAACACTTTTAACGAAAGAGGCAACCTGTTTTTCGTTCGTAACGTCGCAGGCTGCACCGTATACATCAATTCCGTGCCTCTTATACTCTTCAAGTCCTTTTTTAACCAGTTCTTTGTTAACATCGTTAAAGACTATCTTTGCTCCGGCCTCGGAATATGCTTTGGCAATCTCAAGTCCGAGTCCCGAAGAAGCTCCGGTTATCCAGGCAACTTTGCCGTCCAGTCTGAATCTGTCAAGAATTGAAGGCATTTTCCCTCCTTACCTCAAACACAAACATAATAGCACAAGGTTTTAAATTATGAAAGCACTTACAATACTTATTTTTCGCAGATGTCACAAGGACGTTTCTATTGTCATCTTTTACACCCGCCAGCCCATAAAGTTCTGCTTCAGGAAAAAGATGACAATAGAAACGTCCCCGTGTCATCACATTATTTAATGCCGGCCGGAGCGTGTTCTCAGGGTTAATCTTTAGTATTCGCAACTGGACACCTCCGATTACTTCCTCCCGGAACCGGCACTTTTAAAATAGGACCATGCAACCGTAAGGTCAAGATATATTTGGAATAATGAGGTCCGGAGGGATTCGATCCCTTACGCTCTCTTCCAGTTCAAAAGGATCGACGGGTTTGGCCAGATATCCGTCAAAGCCCTCTGCAATATACATCTCCATGCTTCCGGAAACCGCATTTGCGGTAAGTGCAAGCACAGGTGTTTCAATATTGGGATTGTTCTTATCCTCCCTGATCATATGAAGTGTTTCTATTCCGTCGGGAGCAGGCATCATGTGATCCATGAATATAACGTCATATTTGTTCTTCCGTGAAAGTTCAAAAGCTTCATTACCGCCAAAAGCTTTATCTATCTTTACCCGGGTATTTTTAAGGAGCGAAACAAATACTTCGACATTCATTTCGTTATCGTCAACAATAAGGACCCGTGCTTCAGGCGCAGTAAACGATGCCACATAACGTTTTCTTTTTACCTTCTGAGTCTGCTTGCTGAGTTTTACCGAACCGATATATGTTGCATCACCTATCTTCTGAGGAATCCTGACGGTAAAAATCGAACCTTCGCCATATCTGCTGGATACTTTGATGCTTCCGCCCATTCCCTCGCAAAGTCTCTTGGTAATTGCAAGTCCCAGACCTGTTCCTTCGATATGCCTGTTCTTACGAAGATCCGCTCTTGTAAAGCTGTCAAAGATATGGTCGATATCCTCCGTACGGATACCTATACCCGTATCGCTTACGGACAGTTCCAGATCATAACCGTCCTCCGTATAATCACCGGTAACGGATATCCTGATATATCCTTCGTTCGTATATTTAACGGCATTTGTAACGAGATTGAGCATAATCTGTTCGATCTTTCCGCTGTCACCGATAAGGCCCGAAGGCATACCGGGATCAACATCCAGAGCGATTCGAAGCCCCTTCTCGGATGCTCTCTTTTCAAGCATTTTACCTGCCGTATCCGCAAGTTCCTGAATGGAGTATTCTTTTTCATCGAGTTCATAATTGCCGGCTTCGATCTTGGAAAAATCCAGAACGTCGTTAACCAGGTTCAGAAGCAGATGTCCTGCTTTTTCGACATCCCTCGAATAGCTGAGGATAACCATGTCGTTTGCTTCTCTCGAGATCATCTCATTCATTCCGAGGATGGTATTGATGGGGGTTCTTATCTCGTGAGACATGGAAGAGAGGAAATCACTCTTGGCATTCGATGCTTCAAGGGCACGTTTTTCCGCTGCGGCAAGTCTTTCGTTCTTCTCTTCGATTGACTGAATGTATTCGCTGTCCTTGGTAACATCGTAAAATTCGACCAGATATCCGTAGACGGAATTACCGAGAAAGCTTAACGAACGCTTTCTGCTGAGGAATTTTACTTCACTCTTGAGAACTCTTCCCGACAGTTTGATGGTTTCGCGATAGACATATTTGGAGTCATAATCTTCAGTCGGATTCATCCTGTCAAAACGGTCCAGGAGCTCTGTAATCTCGGGAAGATTATCGGACAGTTTCCTGTCTATTTCCTGCAGCTTAAGATTATCGAAATACTGTCTTGCAAGGGCGTTGGATCCGAGGTACTTCTTATTCCTGTCAAAGACGATATAAGCATACTCCTCCATCTTCTCCCAGATGCTCATGACGTTGTATGTCATATCATACATACTGACACGTTTGTAAATCAGAAGGATAGTGATCTCCGTTATCAGATAAGTTACCGAGTTTAATTCGAAGTTGATATTCAGGAATCTGTCGATCGCATAGATCATAAAATTGGAAAACAAAAATACGGAATACAGGATCGTAGTCTTATACGAGACAACGTTTCTTCTCCTTACCGCAAATCCGGTTACAAGGGCAACCGCAAGCATGTATACCGCGAGCATTATATAATAGACGTAATGAAGCGGTCCGTACTCTTTTACCACTATGGTAAATCCGCCGCCGTCAGCTATTGAGATGGTCTTATAGTAGACTGAGGATCTTCCGACCGTGAAAGTGCAGATGAAAACAAAGGTGGACAGTCCCACCATAAAGAGTTTGAGCCATTTGGGGGGATGAATGCCGGTAAGATCCGCACCGATACAGAATACAAAAAAGGGCAGATAACATCCGCCCAGATAGACCAAAGAATTGCCTATGATCGCAGCATCAACAGACTTCGAAACGGCAATACACAAGTAGCCTCCGTTTGCAATTACGATGGCACTCATCAGAAGGACTGTGTAAATGTCGGGTCTGATGCCTGATTCGATCAGCAGTACAATGTTCAGCGCTGCAAATACTAAAGCAATCAGATAAATGCAGGTGACAATATTCAAAATTATTCAACCTTCATGAAATTCAGATAATCTCTTTCACTCATGGGTTTTGCATAGTAGAATCCCTGAATGAAATCGCACCCCTGTGCTTCAAACCAGTCCGATATCTCTTTAGATTCTACACCTTCTACGACGATTCGTGCACCCATACTCTTGATAAGTTTTATCGCTTCTTCAAGAATACGTCTCTTATCGGGGTCTGCAGCCTCATCGGTAAGGGATTTATCAAGCTTGATAACCTTGTAGGGGAAGGACATGACTCTGTGAAGATTGGAATATCCCGAGCCGTAATCATCAAGCGAGAACCTGATGCCTTCCGCGGAAATTTCATTCATGGTCTCAAGAACCCTCTCATATGCACCGTCCGCAGCGGTTTCTGTGATCTCAAAATTGATCCAGTTCGAATCGATATGATATTCCGACATGTACTTCTTGATCTTGGCGGCCATATCCGCCTGCATACACTGGATTATGGACAGGTTGACTTCGATATAATCGACACCGAGTTCCTCAGGTGAATGCTGGGACAGGAATCTGCATACATCCTTTATGACGAAATCGCCGATGTGAACTATCCTGCCGGTCTTCTCGGCAGCCGGGATAAATATCGAAGGCGATATTGATCCGAACTCTTCGGAATTAAGTCTTATAAGGGCTTCAGCGCATTTATAGGTCTTATCCTTGAGAGAATAAATGGGCTGATAGTACATTTCAAATTTGTTATGTCTTATCGCATCCTCGATGATGGAATCGATGGAATTAAGGATCACGAATTCTCTGTCAAAAGAAATCTCCGAATACTGAACGGGCTTCCAGGGCTCAATGAGTTTCTGGATACGCTCGGAGAACTTCATCAGTTCTTCTGTTTCGGAAATGTCATCCGGAACAAGAACGGAACAGATACACATATCAAGCTGGACATCATAGCCTGCACCCGAATAGCCTTCCGAATATCTGTCCACAAGCTTATCGATCTGCTTTCTGATCAGATTACGGTCAAATCTTCCCTGTATGATATTGGCGTAAAGACCGCCTCTTAAGTAATAAAAATCGGATGAAGAAAGAAGTCCTCTGTATCTTTCTTTTACCAGAATGTCTCCGACGGATCTTAAGATCCTTCTGTAGACTCTGATGTCGGTAAGGCTTCTTATCTCGGAATCATTGGATATCTTACAGAAGATCACTATTCCTCTTCTGCCGCTTAAGATGAGGTTTTCGATATCGTTCTCAAAAGGAACGAATGATGAAAGTCCTGTCTCAAGATCGATGGATTCATCGGGCCTGAAAACAAAGAATGCAAGGATAAGAACCGAAAGAGCCGCACCGAACATTCCGGTCATAAGCTCCGGATACACATTCTGAATAAGAATTGCAAGGACATTAACAGGATATACGAGAAGCATTGCAAGGAACTTCTCGACACTGAGCCGCTTTCTGATGATGAATAGCTGGATAAGGCTGAATACCATGAAGTAGAATCCGAAGTAATCAAACAAAGGCATAAGATCACCGCGGACATATAAAATTCCATCGGCCGTAAGCACATAATTAAAAATACGCTGATTGAAGAAATTGGAATATACCAGAATGAGATACCCCATAAGCGGGAAGAAATAGAAAACACCGATCCTGAAGTCGTATTTGATACGGCTCCAGGTACCGCTCATGATACCGTAAAGACGTATCAGCAAAGGCATCTGAAGCGCCCGCAGGAAACAGAATATATAGCCCATCACGAATCGGAAAACAACGGACGAGCCGATAGCATTTCCTTCTTTGAAGGGAAGAGCTCTGAGTATATCAAAAATACAGCTCAGGATCATTAAAATCGCAAGCTGTATAAACGCCCTGTTCAATCCTCCGCGGTACATCTTGCGAAGAAGAAGCGATACAAGTATCGCAAGAAGAACGAAGATGGAACAAATGTCAAAATAATTTACTCTGTCAACTATCTGCAACTAAAGGACTCCCCCATATAATCCACTGTGCATATTATACAATTTCAGAGTAACTTAAACAACTTAAAAAAACTCCTCAAAAAAGCACATCTTTAAAGCAAATTAAGGGTTTGTTGGCATCATAGTCCCAGCTGTGATGCGCCCCGCCCGCACACCATTTCTCAAATTCACACTCTTTACAGTCTTTATTAAGCTCTGAAAGATGTTTTCTGAAAATTTGAAATCTGTTATTCCAGGACTCGGTAAAAGAGTCGGTATTAACGTTTCCGTAGATAACCTCATCTCTGGGCATGATATCAAGGCACGCTGTGATATCGCCGTTTGCCCTTACGGAAGTCGTAAAAACGCCCGCATTACAAAGGAACATCTTATCCCTGACATTGCCTTCAAGATCGAATCCCAGGAAATGGGAACAGCCGTATTCTACCGGAAATCCATCTCTTCTTTTCTCCAGGATAAAAGAAAACAGCCTTCTCTGATCGTCGGGTGTAAGGAGCATATCGGGATATTCGAGAGCCCTGCCTATGGGTTCGATCCCGATGACTCTCCAGGAGTCTATATCGATGTTATTTACTATGTCAAAAAGCTCATCGAGTTCAGAAATATTCTTATGGTTTATTACCGTGGTGATCTGAACCGCATGGAAAAAATGCTCGTCAATAAGATTCTGAATTCCTCTCATCGCAAGCTTATAACCGCCTTTAAGCCCTCTTTGTCTGTCATGAGTTTCTTCAAGGCCGTCGATGCTTACAGATATCGTAGCCATTCCGCATTCTTTTAAACGACGCGCATTCTCCTTAGTGATCAGGGTAGCGTTTGAGGTCATGCCCCAGACAAAGCCCTTCTCATGTATGTAGGAAACGATATCAAAAAAGTCCGGACGCAGCATGGGCTCGCCGCCGGTTATACAGATCATGATGCGTTTTTTGTCGAAATTCTCAGAAACCTCATCGATGACTTCCCTGATCTTATCAAAAGAAAGCCCCGTGGGAACACCGGGCTCGCATCTTGATCCGCAATGGAAACATTTTTCGTTACATGAAAGTGTGAGTTCGAAAAAAAGATGCCTGAGGTCAGGCTTTGTATAAAGCCTTTCCCTGACCTCAGACCTTTTATCCAGAATAGCCTTCTTATACTCCATCACTTCCGGAGCTTCGGCAGAATATCCCTTAAATTCTTCAAGATTCATTACAGATCCTCTTTACGGCTCAGGCGGTCCGTAGACAGTAACCATGGGTCCATCGATATCATCTTCCGGATTTGAAACGGAATCGTCCCGCTCTTTTCCGTCTTCTCCGTCAGGAGAAGCTGAGCTTTCGACCGAACCGTCGTATTCAAAATCCTCTGGCGGTCCGTAAACCTCTTCTATGGGCTCGTCTATATCGACCGGAGGCGGACCGTAAACAGGCTCCTCGGGCTGATCCAAATTCTCATCGAAGTATTCGGGCGGTCCGTAAACCACAGGTACGGGTTCGTCAATATTCTCCTCAATGAATTCGGGAGGCCCGTATACATCGGGTTGAGGACCATCCTGAGGAGGACCGTATACACATCCGCTTGGGCAGCCTACCAGACCAAACATTGCTCCCGCAGCGATGGCAGACGATGCAAATGTGAGTTTTTTCTTTGATTTTTTCATATACTAACCTCTCGAATTGTAATCGGGGTTATTGAGTACATTTTCAAACTCTTCTTTCGTAAGGGGCTTGTCAAAGAAGTATCCCTGTCCGCGAAGGCATCCGTACTTTTTAAGGATCTCTATCTGCTCCTTAGTCTCCACGCCTTCGGCGATTGTATTCATTCCGAGATCCTCAGCCATGGAGATGATATGTTTCATCATGATCATGTCACGGTCGCTTATCGATTCGCTGCTGATAAAACTCCTGTCGATCTTGATCTCGGAAAAAGGAATATCCTTTATCATGCTCATCGACGAATAGCCGACACCGAAATCATCGACAGAAACATCGAATCCTGCATTTCTGAAGGCCTGTACGCAGTTGGAAAGTCTGATCAGATCCGATTCCGTCGTAGTCTCCGTAAGCTCGATCACAATGAGTGAACGGGGAATCTTATACTCATCGACTATATTTATTACCTCTGATACAAAATTAGGATTACCGAGGTGTTTTCTCGAGAAGTTGGTCGATACTCTTACGGGAGTGATCCCTTTATCCATCCAGCCTGAAATATCCTTGCAGACAGTTTCGAGCATGTAATAGTCGAGCGAACATATTCTGTTACTCTTTTCAAGTATCTGGATAAAACTGTCCGGAGTCAGGATCTTCTTACCCCTGTTCCATCTGCAGAGCGCCTCCGCTCCGATCAGAAGGTTATTCTCCAGATTAACTTTGGGCTGGTAATATGCTACAAATTCACCCTTAACGATCGCATCCTTAAAACGTGATTCGATCTTTCTCGTGTTATTAACAATACGGACCATCTTCTCATCATACAGCTGAACATTGGCATGGTTCGTATTTTTCGCAATAAGCATCGATGCCTGGGCATAGTCGATGCATTCGGAGAAACTCTTCTCTCTGCCTGAACAATGATATACTCCGCAATATGCACTCATTCTGATAGTCTCCCAGAATGATGCATCGCCGGTCATGTCGGTTCCCTTTAATATCCTGAGAAGGGAATCGGTATGTTCATGCCTTGCAACGATCACGAAATTATCTCCGCCCATTCTGCACAGGCACTCGGGCTGTTCAAGTATCTCGGAAAGCATGCTTCCGAATCTCTTGATCATAAAATCCGCCTCTGATCTTCCGAGCATTGAATTGATACCTGATATATTGACCAGGTTAAAGAATATGATCGAATACTCGGAAAGTCTGTCGAGCTTCTGGATCATTGAAAGTGTTCTTCCGAGATAAAAGCTGTTGAAAAAACCGAGTTCACGCTCATGGAATGTGGCATACTCTATGAACTCCTTCATCCTGATACGGCTCTTAAGAGTAGAGATGATAAGCAGGTATTCTCCGACCAGTTTTCTCTCTTCTTCGCTCCATGTATACCCTGCAACAGGAAATATGCATACTCGTACGACATTTCCGCTGGGCACAACGGAACGATTCATTACATAATCGTCTTCGTTAAAACTGTCTCCCTCATATCTGACGTTAACAATGGCCGGATCGTCACGAAGTTCGGCAGACATATCTTTATATTCGAAAAAACTATCCTGCCGATCTTAAGCTCGCCGATTATTTCGGCCGAAGCAGCATTATCCCTGTCTGATTCATACAGAACGATGGCCGCTTCTTCACAGAAAAGATCATGTAATTTAGCTTTAATCTTATCAATATCCATTATGATCCGACTTTCCTGATATTTTTACATACTTTTATGAGATTTTAACATTTTTTGTTGGAATATTCAAAAATATTTGTACAAATTGGTTAACAATTGAAAACAGGCTGTCCCTTTCGGGAACAACCTGTTTTCTAAGGATTAGTATGTGATAAACATATTAAAAACTCAGGGAAGCTCGATCTCTATGGCTGAAACCTTTCTTCCGAGAAGTTTTTCACTTCTTGCATCGGGCTGCTGACCGCCTACATATACAACTGCCTTGCCCTTTGATATTACAAACTTACCGTCCTCATCGTAGAGTCCGAAAGCATCCTTGGGAAGCTTAACTGATACGTTCTTCTTCTCACCGGCTTTAAGCTCAACTTTCTTAAATGCCTTGAGCTGATAATTGGGAGCATAGGGGACATCACAGACCTTAACATAGATCTGAACCGTTTCTCTTCCGTCTGCCTCACCTGTATTTGCGACATCGAAATCAATGGTGATCCCGTCATCGCCGAGAACAGTCCTGTCTGACTTAACGTTTGAATACTCATAAGAGGTATATGAAAGTCCGTAACCGAAGGGATAAAGAGCATCGCCCTTCATATATCTGTAGGTTCTTCCCTTCATCGAATAGTCGGTGAAATCGGGTAGTTCCTCAGTGCTCTTATAGAAGGTTACGGGAAGCTTTCCTTCGAAGTTTCTGTCACCGAACACGGTCTCTGCAATAGCTCTTCCGCCCATAGCACCGGGATACCAGCACTGGATGATCGCATTTATCTTGTCAGCGTTCTTAACGGTTATCGCAGATCCTACAAGCTGAAGAAGCACTACCGGCTTACCGCTTTCAATGGCAACATCGAGAACTTCCTGCTGAAGTCCGGGAAGGCTGAGATCCACTTTATCTCCGCTGGCAAACTCGTTACCTGCGTCCCCCTCTTCTCCTTCGATTCCCGCATCAAGTCCGAGTACCACAAAAATGATGTCGCTGTCTGCACAAACACTCTTAACCTCGGAGATTCTGTCATCACCGGTGGAGAGTCCGCTTATCCTGTCTTTAACAAGGTGGCACGCTTCGGAGTATCTGAAATCCACATCATCTCCGAGATAATCCTCAAGTCCTTCGAGAACGGTTACATATCTTGAAGCTGTTCCTTCATAGTTTCCTACAAGTGCACGCCTGTTATCTGCATTGGGTCCGATAACGCCGACGATCCTTATCTTATTCTTATCAAGAGGAAGAATGCCGTCGTTCTTCAGAAGCACAAGGCTTCTTGCGGAAGTCTCGAGATTGAGCTTTCTGCTCGCCCTGGTATCTACCTGATCCATTCCGATATTGTCGAAAGCGGTCTTCTCGCCGTCAAACATTCCGAGTTTCATTCTGGTAGTGAAGAGATTTACGAGTGCCTCATCAAGTCTCTCCTCTTTAACCTTACCCTGCTCGACCGCATCCTTAAGATACTTGAACAGATCTCCGCAGTTAAGGTCGCAGCCGTTGTTCATGGCAAGGCTTACGGACTCAACTTCGTCTGCGGTTACCATATGTCCGGTATGGAAATCTTTGATAGCCCAGCAGTCTGAAACTACATGTCCCTTGAAACCGTACTCATCTCTTAAGATGTCCTTGAGAAGAGTCTTGGATCCGCAGCAGGGCTCGCCGTTGGTTCGGTTGTAAGCACCCATTACGGTCTCGACATTAGCTTCCTGAACACATGCCTTGAAAGCGGGAAGATATGTCTCACGCATATCCTGAATTGAAGCAACCGCATTAAATCTGTGTCTTTCGGGTTCGGGACCTGAGTGAACCGCAAAGTGCTTGGCGCAGGCTGCTGCCTTAAGGTGATTCTCATCATGTCCCTGAAGGCCTTCTACATATCTGACTCCGAGTCTGGAGGTAAGGTAAGGATCCTCTCCGTAGGTCTCCTGTCCTCTGCCCCATCTGGGATCGCGGAATATATTTACATTGGGAGCCCAGAAGGTAAGTCCCTTATAGATATCCGTATCGGAATAACGCTGCTGCATATTGAACTTTGCACGTCCCTCAGTTGATACTACGTCACCGAGCTGCTCCATGAGATCCTCATCGAAGGTTGCGGCAAGTCCGATCGCCTGAGGAAATACTGTAGCCGTGCCCGCTCTTGCAACACCGTGAAGAGCCTCATTCCACCAGTCGTATGCCTTGATTCCGAGATGCTCGATCGCAGGTGCATGATTAAGGGTCTGTGATACTTTTTCCTCAAGAGTCATTTTGGAAACAAGTTCCTCGGCTCTTTTACGAAATTCGCTTATTTTTGCCTCATTTTTTACAAGATCCATATAGTACTCCCTATAACTTTTGTATTTGGATAATCCCCTCAAAAGCTTGAATTTATTGTATCTTTTTGATATTTTTTACTTCCTACGGAATTTTGCTCATTACGGCGCACATTTTGCTTTAAATTTTGCGCAAAAAGCAATAAAATCATAGGTATATAGAACCATCAAATTTGATATGAGGATTATTTATGCTTCCCGTACTTGAACACGGACGTGAAACAGTTAAATATGCCGAGATTCAGGGTGTAAGACTCTACCACAACGACATTGCGGAGGATTATCCTCTTCATTGGCATACCGCAACCGAAATAATCGCACCGACCGAGAATGATTACACGATCGAGATCGGTACAGAAAAGCACACCATCAGCCCCGGTGATATCGCGGTAATCATGAGCGGAACCCTCCACAGGCTCTACGCTCCCAAAAACGGAAAGAGGATCATCATTCTTTTCGACTACAGTCTCATCGGAAACGTTACATCACTTAACTCACTCCTCCATTCGCTTGGTGAGTGTGTTATCATCCGCAAAAAAGAAAACGAAGAGCTGTCCGAAAGACTCCTCTATTACATCAATCAGACAAGCAGCGAGTACGAAGCACAAAAGCCCTATGCCGGTGCTGCGATCTACTCTCTTCTCATCCGTTTCATGGTTGACGTAGGAAGAAGCTGCATGGAAGAAAGAGTTCCCCAGCTCGGAAAAACTTCCGCGAAAAACAAAGAATACATCGGCAGGTTCATGGATGTATGTAACTATATCTCGGAACACTGTACCGAAGACATTGATATGGATGCACTTGCCGAGATGGCAGGATTTTCAAGATTCCATTTTGCAAGACTCTTCAAAGAATTTGCTCATGTATCATGTTATGAGTATCTGACCCAGAAGAGGATCCTTCTTGCGGAGATGTATTTAAACCAGCCGGATCTTTCCATCCTCGATGTTGCTCTTCAGTCCGGATTTAAATCACTTTCCACATTCAACAGAGTATTTAAGTCGTACAAGAACTGCACACCTTCGGAATACAGGAAGATGAACCGCCGCTACACTCCCGCACCAATCTTCGAAGAAAAAGAATCCTCCGCACCCGAAGATGCAGAGGATTGATCATTACTTTTTAAATTCAATTGATTCAAGATCAAAGCAGCTTCCGGGCATGAAGACGAGCGAAACGTCCTTCATGCCTTTTATTTTATCGAATTCATATTCGCATTCGGTATATTCATCACACTTTTTGAATTCGATGATGTTCTTGATCTCGCCCGAAGGATCGGCAAATCTGACATGAATAGTGTTGTCACCCTTAGGCGCTCTTCCTTTGATGCAGATCTTCGATGTGCCTTCTTCCCCGAAATCCATTTCTTTAAATACGAGAGAGACATTGTTTCCGATTCCGGTTACGCATCTTCCATCCGCTTTAAAATCATCGCCGTAGATATCATCCGCACCGGATGCATAAAGCTTTGTGAATGCTCTGTCGTACTTTTTGAAAATAAATCCTTTGACATGAACTTTATCCCCGAATTCAAAGCAGAGCGTATGAACGCCTTTGAGTTTCTCATCAAAAGTCCAGGTATCCTCCTGATATACATTCCATATCGAAGGCTTATGATAAACGAATTCACCGATAAGCGTTCCGCCCCTGGAAGGGATTCCGTCGTATACCTTGAAAGGATGCTCATCGGAATCAAGCGCAAAGATCGGAATGGTTATCTCATCCGATCCGACACTTCCGAAATCGATGTTCTCAAATGCAACGAGGGAATTCTCTGCACGTGGAGTGGCAAAGCCCATCTCATTTCCCGCACCTATTTTGCCTTCGCAATAAGAATATGCGCTTCCGTATATAAAATCATAAGGATCTGCAAATGCTTTTCCGATTCCGCTCACGGTAAATTCAAGTTCGGAAATGACACGTATCTTATCGCTTCCGGATCTTGACATTGCTCTTAACCTGAAATTGCCGTCGCCGTAAGCATTTATAAGAACTCCACTTTCTTTTGGTTCGAGCCACGCAATATTAATGGGTACACCCTTATCCGAAACAACGGCATAGGTGATTTCGGTATCGGTCGCATTTTCAGGAAGGATCTTAACCTCTGCAAATACGGATCTGTTATCCGCATTCAGATCTCTGTCTTCACAGATTATCTCAAGTTTTCTGACCGGTATGTCATTATCAGATCCGAGATTTGTTTTACGCTTGCTGTTTTCTTCGAATACTTCTTCCGCATCCTTATCAAAGGGGGAATTCCTGAGAACTCCTGCCGGCAGTATCTCACCGTTTGCGGGAATGCATTTGAAAGTGATCTCGTTTCTGACTTCACCTTCGGAAGATAATGCGAACTTGATATTTCCGGGCTTATCGGAAGGAGCAATAATCGCAAGAAGCTTTCCGTTAAACAGTCTTCTGCTTACTGTTTTGTAACTGTCAAGATCGGTGCTGTCGCCGTTATCGAGACCGACAAGTCTTCCCGCACCGGTTACGGAAATGCTTACTCTGTCCGAAGCATTTCTTACGGCTTCTCCGTTTATATCAAGTGCAGAGACAGATACAAATATCAGATCATCCGATCCTGCTACGATCTCTCCTCTGTCATATTCGATCTTAAATCCCGAAGTATCTCCAAACGAGCTTACTTTGTCACGTGCGGTCTCATTACCGTTTTCATCATATGCAACGGCTTCAAGTATGCCTTCTTCATAAGACACGCGGTAATCGGCAAGTATATGATCTCCGCTCCCAGGTTTATGTGTAAGAGTCTGCTTTCCTAAGCTGTTTCCGTTTAAGAACAGTTCGACGGTATCTTCGTTGGAACATACTCTTACATCTATCATCTGACCGGGATTGAAATCCCAGTAGGGAAATACATGAACCATGGGCGACTGCTTCGGGTCTGTCCAGCATGATCTGAAAATGTAATAAAAATCTTTGGGAAATCCTGCGGTATCTATAATTCCAAAATATGAATTCTTGGTGTGATAGGGTGTGGGTTCCCCGATGTAATCAAAGCCCGTCCACAGGAACTGTCCTGCGGAAAAATCCATATCCCTGTCCATGCATATGCAGGCTTCAACACTCTTTGCTCCCCAGCTCGTATTACAATTTCCGAGTCCGGAACATTGTTCGTCAACATCAGATAATTTTGTTTCGGACAAAGGAAACTTATATACTTCCCTGCTCTGAACAAGTGATGCAGTCTCGCTTCCGTAGATTATCCAGTCGGGATGCTTTTCGTGATGATCCTTATAAAGATTTTCAGCGTAATTATATCCGACAAGTTTAAGAACGTCGGCACATTTTTGTCCGCCTTCCCATGCCATGTAATTGCTTCCGAAAGTGGGCATGCCGTTGCCGTCCGGATCAAACTTTTTGACGGTATCTGCCAAATGCTTTGTTATATCAGGTGCTTCGGCATCCGCATGAACATCATATATTTCATTACCGATGCTCCACATTATCACACTGGGATGATTTCTGTCTTGTTTAATCCAGCTTTCGATATCCCTCTCATGCCACTCACCGAAAAATCTCGAATAATCGAATTCGGTTTTGGGCCTGTACCACATGTCAAAAGCTTCGGACAGGACAAGTATTCCCATCTCATCCGCAAGATCGAGCACTTCGGGTGCGGGCATATTATGCGATGTTCTGAGTGCATTAACCCCCATGCTCTGAAGCATTTTGAATTTGCGCTTCATCGCACATTTATTAAATGCTGCTCCGAGCGAACCGAGATCGTGATGTTCGCAAACACCGTTCAGTTTTATTTTTCTGCCGTTTAAAAGAAAACCCTTATCCGGATCGAATCTAATGTCGCGAATACCGAATCTTATTTCATCGCAATCGGTATCTGTACCCTTCTTACCCTCTGCAGTTATCTTTACTCTTAGGGTATAAAGGTATGTATCATCGATATCCCAGATATGAGCTGAGGGGATGATATATTCGTTATCGGAGATCTTCTCTATATCAACCTCTTTATCAAGGGCATCAAATACAGAGCACTCTATCCGTGCATTATCCGCATATCTTCCGAGGACTTCGGTCCTCACTCTCAGGATTCTTTTTCCTTTAAAATCATGAGTCGATACATATATGCCGTCATTTGCGATATATGTTTCATCGGTATTTCTGATCCACACATTTCTGAAGATACCCGCACCCGAATACCATCTTGTGTTGGGAGATCTGTAACACGCACTTACAAGTATCTCGTTTTCGCCATGGTGAACATAGTCCGTAATATCAACTTCAAATGCGGAATATCCGTATTTCCATTCGAATACTTTGGTGCCGTTTACATAGACAGCGGAGTCCATATATACAGCATCAAATTTCAAAAAGTATTTACCTTTTTTTCTGTCAAGGTATAAATATCTCAGATACCATCCCGTTCCGTCACGGTAAAGGTCTTCAGAATCATAGATAAGCCAGTCATGAGGGATAGGAACTCCTGTGAATTCATCAAATCTCTCACTGACTTCCGCATAGGAAGTATCGACCGGAGTTTCAAGAAACTTCCATCCCTTGTTAAAAGAATATTTCATACATACCCCCGTAAATCCGCCCAAAGCGCGCTTTGGGCAGATTTTAATGTATTGCTTTATCGATCAGGTATCGATCACAAAAGGTCCGAGTAATTTGCAGGGCACCTTTTTCTTATTCTCGATACATGTATTATATATTATATCTCCGGTATATGTATTGCTCTGGAGATAAAGAATTTTTTCGGGAAATCCGGGTGTGTTAACTCTGAGAAGTATCCGGTTGTTATCAATAAGCTCTGCGTTTGCGGGATATACTTTTCCGCCCGAAAGAACCGCAAAATCCCTGATCTTACCGGCTTTCATCTTATCGGGAGATTGGGCTATAAGACCGTTGCCGATGCCCTTGAAACTGAGTATCACCTCATATCCGACAAAGGTTTTGTTTACAACGATATCTTTTACCGAAGGCCCCGATGATGGAATGAAAAGCTTTCCGGGATACTTAACGTCAAGTGCAATGTCTGCAAGTCTCGTTCCTACAAGGCATTTATTCATGGGATGCAGATCGTTGTCTTCACCGGCATCGATCATAACAGCCATATATGTGCCGGGAACTTCCTCGGTGATCTTCCTCTGCATCTCTCTGAATTGCCACCAGGAATCGTAATCGTCACAGTCCTGATCTCCGCAGTCAGCGGTGAAATTGGGAAGCTGTGCAAAGATAAAGGGAATATCATCATCCCCCCAGAGCTTTCTGTATCCCTCGATCTGAATCTTGCTCATCTTCAGATAATCCGCGAATTGAGAATCGGATTCGCCCTGATACCAGATGATCCCTTCGATAGGATACCTTGTACAGGGTGCGGTCATGCAATTGAACAGTCCCGTTGCTTTCCAGTCGATCGGATCGGTTTCGGGGAAAGGAGTGTCATTTACAAATCCGACGGCATATTTCCAGTCACCCGATAAATCGACAGAGCCTTCGGGAAGTACATTGCTCCAGGCATCCGGCCTGCATGAATCGTTAAAGATCATCATGCGCTTTCCGGGAGTGATCCTTCCGTGTCCGTTGTTAACGGTGATCCTGACAACAACTTTATTTTTCCCTTCGGTGATAACGCCTTCGGGAATGGTATATTTTCTCGGAGGATAGCAATATCCTGTCGATCCGACAAATGTTCCGTTTACATATACCTCATCGGAATCGGTTATGGTTCCGAGCCAGATCTTTGCTTCCTTACCGGCAAAAGCAGCATCTGCCTTAAACTCTTTCTGAAGCCATACAACGCCGGTAAATCCGTCAAGGGACGTACCCTCGAAATACGCGGGCATATGCACGCTATCATTTACAGTTTCGGGAAGTCCATTCTTCCAATTATCGCTTCGCCCCTTATCTCCCGCTTCGTTTTGGGCAATCCATGCGGAAGTGATCTCTTCATTATGCTTGATGCGCGATGCGCGGTACTTAGGGTCACCGTACCTGGCAGCTTCTTCGGTAAGATTCGGATAATCCTTAAGCATCTCCGCACTCATCCAAGAATAGATATGTGATCCGCCGAGACTTGCATGGACCATGCCCACGGGAAGTCCCGTCATTTCATGAAGACGCTTCGCAAAAAAGTACGCTGTACCTGAAAAGCCGTACATATTCTCCGGACACGCCTTTTTCCAGGAACCGGTTCTGGTATCGAACTGAGGTCCTGAATATTCGGTCTCTGATACGATGTCAAAGCATCTGATATTATCGTTTTCTGATGATGCGATTATCTCAGGATAATTGTCCCTTAATCTGTCAAATGTAAGATCCATATTTGACTGACCGGAAGCAAACCAGACCGCACCGGTAATGATATCTTTAACTTCAGCATCGTTTCCGGCTTCGTCCTTTATTTTCAACGCAAAAACTCTTCCTGCTTCAAACGCAGGAAGAGTCATATTAAAGTGTCCGTTCTCATCAGTGCGGCACTCGGCGGAAGCAGCTTCTGTGCCGTCTGCATTAATGAGACTGCATTCAACCATAAGGCCGGCTTCATCCAGGCCCCATACATTAATGGGCTTATCTTTCTGAAAAACGGCGCCGTCGGATAAAAGTCTGGGGAGCACAAGATTGCTCATATAAATACCTCTTATAATGCTTCGTGGAGAGTCTTTCTGACTGCTCCGGGGCAAGACATTTCTTTTACAAAATACTTAACTATCTTCTCTGAAAGGCCTGCTTTTTCAAGGTCTGTCGCAAATATAACTTCATCGGTAAGGATGGGATGAAGTACCTCAGCAGCCTTTGCTTCATCAATCTGAGTTCCGAACTCAAGTGATGAGAGCATATCCTGAACCTTGGAAAGCATGGGATCGGGACTGCATTCAAACTTCTCTCCCTTATCATCGATTCCCTTTGCATATCTGAGCCATCCGGCAAGTACAAGAGGGATCGCATTAAGATCCGATGCGTTTCGCGCAGGATCTGCTATGTAGGATTTGATAGTCTCTCCGAATCTGATGGGAAGCTTCTGAGAAGTATCACATGCGATTCTCTGAGGAGTATCGGGCATGAAAGGATTGGGAAGTCTCTTTCCGACTACGGTATCGATGAAATCTTTGGGATTGATAACACCGGGGTCCGTTACAACGGGAAGTCCTTCTTTATATCCTACAGTGTCGATCAGTTTAAGAAGATCCTCATCCTTCATCTCTTCTGATATTCTGTCGTATCCGAGGAGACATCCGTATACCGCAAGAGAGGTATGAAGAGGATTGAGGCATGTTGTGACCTTCATTCTCTCCACATTATTGACCGTATCACGATCGGTGAAAATAACCCCTGCCTTTTCGAGTGCGGGTCTTCCGTTAGGGAAATCATCCTCGATTACAAGATACTCGCTCTCCTCCGCATTTACGAAAGGAGCAACATATGTATGGAATCCCGTGATAACGGGCTCCGGGTTTTCAACTCCGTCGGAAGCGATCATATCCTTAACCGAATCATCGGGTCTGGGAGTGATCTTATCTATCATTGACCAGGGGAAGGAAACGCTCTTCTTATCTTCGATATATGCAAGGAACCCCTTGTCTGCTTTTCCGTTCTCAGCCCACTTTGAAGCAAACTCATGAATCGCATCATAGAGCTTTGCTCCGTTATGTGAACAGTTATCGGTACTTACCATTGCGATGGGGAACTTTCCCGCCTCGAATCTTGCATAAAGAAGAGATACAACTTTTCCTATGTAGCTTACGGGCTTTTCGGGTCCGTTTTCCATATCCGCAGATACAGCCTTTGTGTACTCTCCGTCATTTCCCCTGAGAGAATATCCCTTCTCGGTAATGGTGAATGTGGCGAGCTTAAGGCTCTTATTTGAGAATGCTTTTTTCAGATATGAAAAATCATCTGCAACTTCTGTATCAAGCTTTACGGATGCGGTCACTGATGCGATGACATTTTTCTCAACCATCCCGTCAGCCTTGAGAATAGCGAGGATGGAAAGATTATCATAAGGCTTGTATGCTTTATCGATGATCTCGTAATCAAAGCCTTCCGCTACGATGATACCGGTCTTCATAAGGCCTTTTTCGATAAGTTCCTGGGCAAGTCTTGCGTGGTATGCCCTGAAAATATTACCGGCACCGAAATGAACCCATTCGGGAGCAGCTTCGGTAGCTGCGGTAACACCTGCAATATCGAATGCAGGAAGATGGTATCCTGCTTTTTCCCATTCAGCAGTATTTTTTATTCCGTCAAGTGAAAGCTTCATCTTACGCCTCCGTGATTTTTATCGATAGCTTCCCAAAGCCCGTTGATATAAGCCGCACCGAGTGCTCTGTCATAAAGACCGTAACCCGGCATAGCCTCTTCTCCCCAGATCATTCTTCCGTGGTCGGGGCGGATGGGGCCGTTAAATCCTGACTCATAAAGCGCTTTGACGATCTCATACATATCAAAGCTTCCGTCGGATGAAAGATGTGCTGCCTCTTCGAAATCAGGCTGTCCTACGGGAATATCCTTGCCCGTCCACGCCTTGACCGCACTTCCGTCCTCATGGCAGAAGGAATTGAACTGAAGATTTCTTACATGTGCAAAGTGAACTCTTCCGGCAAATGATCTGATCATGTCGGGAAGATCGTTCTCGGGATTGGTACCGAAAGATCCTGAGCAGAATGTCAGTCCGTTATGAACATTATCAACAGCCTTAAGCATCTTTTCGATGTTGGCTTTATTATTGATGATCCTGGGAAGTCCGAAAACGCTCCATGCGGGATCATCGGGATGAATCGCCATATTGATATCATACTTATCGCAGACAGGCATTACTGCTTTAAGGAAGTAAACAAGATTATCGAAAAGCTTCTGCTCATCGATGTCCTTATACATCTCGAAAAGTTCCTTGATCTTAACAAGTCTCTCGGGCTCCCATCCGGGCATTACGGTTCCGTTCATCTGATCCTTGATGGAATCAAACATGTTGGCGGGATCAATGGCATCGATCGCAGCCTGGGAATATGCAAGAACGGTGGACTTATCATGTCTTGCCCTTGCAAGTTCGGATCTGGTCCAGTCGAAAACAGGCATGAAGTTATAGCAAACCATGTGAACGTCCTGTTTTCCGAGATTCTCAAGAGTCTTGATGTAATTATCGATATGCTCGTCTCTTAACGGACCTGCCGTCTTAATATCATCGGAAATATTCACCGATTCGATACCTGCAATATGCATGTTCTCCTCAGCGACATCATTTTTTAAAGAAATGATCTCATCTTCGGTCCAGAGCTCGCCGGCCTGTTTGTTATATAAAGTGGTTATTACTCCCTTTACTCCGGGAATCTGTCTGATCTGCCATAATTTTACGGTATCGTATGCTTTACCGTACCATCTGAGGGTCATTTCCATGATATTATGTCTCCTTAAATTGACCTATAGTCATTTCATTTATATGTCCGTTTTATTCAATCCGATAATTGCAGCAAATAGCTGCACTTTCGAATACAATATTCTCCAAAAATTTGTTGACCCTTTGTCAACGCAAACAGAAACCCTGTAAATATCAGTCTTTGCTTATCGTTACGGTCTGATAAGGAATTGTGATTCCGTTAGCCTTAAATTCGGCTACAAGCTGCTTTCTGATATGTCCGCACGCTACAAAATTCTCTGCTACATTTGCGGTCCATACAGTAGTTTTGATAACCGGGCCGTCAGCATCGAATCTGCAGACAAGAGGTTTGGTGCAATCCAGAACCTTGGGAGTGGATCTGACGGTTTTCTCAACTATTTCGATGGCAAGATCGAGATCGTCATCATATCCTACGGTAATCTCAAGGAAGTTACCGACCTTATCCCTGGAACTTACATTGATAAGCATGCTTTCATTCATGGTTCCGTTAGGGATGATGCACTCCTGACCGTCATAGGTCATTATCACGGTATGGCGGAGTGTAATATCGCTTACCGTTCCCTCGGCAATTATCGTACTTCCGCTGAGCACCTTGATCTTATCCCCGAGGTTGAAAGGGCGGGAAAAAGAAATGGATATCCCGGAAATAATATTATTGAGAGCTTTTTGTGCCGCAAATGAAAGGATTGCAAGGATAAGTCCTCCTCCTGTCAGAACAGCGGTGATAGCCTTATTTATATCGTAATATATATTAAGGATGGCAATCAGACATCCTACTATGTTCAGTGCCTTAAGAAGTGCACAAATGAAACGTACATGTACCTTCTTCTGTTTCCCGGATATGAGTCGCAGAACAAGCCACAATGTAAGCCCTACCACAATAATTATTATTACTTTGATGGTATCATTCATGGTTTTTATTTTAGCATACTAGTATATCTGTTACAAGAAACGCTCCGTATTCTGTTAATTTTGGCAATATTTACCAAGATTACGGCAAAATTTGATATGCTATTAACCTCCTTGTTTTTTGTTATTATGAAAACAGTTACATTTTCACATTTCTGCTTTATAATAGTGGCTATATATTATCAGATTCTAATCATGAGGGCAAAATCTGAGCCATATTTAATAAACAATTAAATAGGAATTGTCTGATAAAAATAGTATAATCAGAGGGAATACAGTACATAATTTGGAGTTTTGTTTATGTACAAGAAGCAAAAAAGAAGTTGGCTTAAGCATCTGGATTTCACGATTCTGGATATCCTCTGTATCCAGATTGCATACTGCCTTGCATACATAATCAAATTCAGAAGTATCGATTTGCCTTATTTCGTCGGAAGCTATAAGGGTCTGGCAATCATAATGATACTTCTGCAGATTTGCGTTATCTTTTTTTCCGAACCCTATAAGAATATATTAAGAAGAGACAGGGTTGAGGAATTAAAAAACGCCCTTAAAAGCTGCTCTTTCGTCGCACTTTCCATTGTCCTTTATATCTCAGCCAACAAATTGTGGGAAGCATATTCCCGTACTGTAATCGGTCTTACCTGGATACTTGCTATCCCCATCTGCTATATTACCAGGATTGTTTGGAAATCCACTGTCAGAAAGGCTATTCAGGGTCAGAAGAAGAATACGATCATGATCCTGCTCACAAATGATGAAGCCGTCGAAAGATGCATCATCAATTTCGAGCACGATCCTTACAGAACCTATGTGATAAAGGGCATCGTTATCATGGATAAGAACCGCAAGGGCGATGTCATCAGAGAGGTTCCTGTCGTTGCAAATGCGGATGATTTCCTGGATTATATCCGTACCAATGTCGTTGATGAGGTTTTCATAAACGGAAACAATCTTACCGATAACGAACAGCTTGCAAGAGAACTTCTTGAAATGGGTGTTACCGTTCATTTCAAGCTTATGAGAAGTTCCGGCATCTCGGAAAACAAGGTTATCGAAACCTATGCCGGATATACTGTTCTGACAACCAGCATCAACATGGCAACGCCCAGACAGATGTTCATCAAAAGAGTTATGGACATTGTCGGATCCGTAGTCGGCCTGTTTTTCATGCTGATCGCATTTGTCATCTTCGCTCCCATAATCAAGATCCAGTCTCCGGGACCGGTATTCTTTAAGCAACCCAGAGTCGGAAGGAACGGCAGACGTTTTAATCTGTACAAATTCCGTTCTATGTATAATGATGCCGAAGAACGCAAGAAGGAACTGATGGATCAAAACAAGATTGACGGAAATATGTTCAAGCTCGATAACGATCCCAGAGTAACGCCCATCGGACGTTTTATGAGGAAATATTCCATTGACGAGCTTCCACAGTTTTGGAATGTATTAAAAGGTGAGATGAGTTTGGTCGGAACAAGGCCTCCGACGGAAGATGAATTCGAGCTTTACCAAGCTCATCACAGAGCAAGACTCGGTATCAAGCCCGGGATTACCGGAATGTGGCAGGTAAGCGGCAGAAGCGATATAACCAATTTTGAAGAAGTCGTCGCGCTGGATACCCAGTATATATCAAACTGGAATCTCAGTATGGACCTGAGGATCCTGTTTAAAACCATCATGGTAGTTATCAAAGGCCAGGGTGCTTCATAAGCATGAAGGATTTAAGCATCTCAATCGTAGCATTCAATGATGAAGAGGATGTGCTGACTGCGGTCTCATCGATCGAAGAGCACACCCCTTCTTTAATTGCAAAGACGATCTATATAATCGACAACAGTGACAAGCCCAATAATCTGTCATCCTCTCTTGCAAAATTTGATGACTGCGTATATATGAAGCAGGATAAAAACCTGGGATTCGGTGCGGGTCACAACAGGGTTCTGGATATTATCGATTCCAGATATCACGCCATAGTAAATCCCGATATAATTCTCAGGGAAGATGCCTTCTCTCCTCTTATATCCTATCTGGATAATAATGATGCGGGCATGGTCGCTCCGAGGATACTTGACGAAAACGGTGATCTGATCAAAGCATACAGACTTGATCCGACTCCTTTTGATATGTTTATCAGAATGTTCCTGAAAGGTATGTTCAAAAAGCGTAAAGCACATCATACCATGCAGGACATGGATTACAGCAGACCTTTTAAGGTTCCTTTTGTTCAGGGAAGTTTTCTTGTTATCAGAACAGATCTGTTCAGGAAGCTGCACGGATTTGATGAAAGATTTTTCCTGTACATGGAAGATGCGGATCTGTGCAGAAGGGTTAATTCCGTTTCAACGCTTTATTACTGCCCCGATGCATCCGTTATACATCTATGGGGACAAGGATCTCATAAGAGTATCAGATTATTCAGACTGCATGTCTCATCGATGATCAGGTATTTCAAAAAATGGAAATAAAAAAGGACGGTGACCTCACCGTCCTTTTAAATTACAATATGTCATTTAGTAAGATTTACTTCGAATGCGGCGTTGGAAGCATTTTTATCTTCCATCGCTTTTCCGTAAAGAGCATCCTGAACTGCCTGTTGCTCTTCTTTGGTTTCATATCCGGCTCCGAATTCCTCACTGATCACATTACGATTAAGAGTTTCATTTGCTTCAAGACCTGCCTGCGCGGCAACGCTGGTTTCGGTAAGCTCTTGATTATCTTCTTTCGTATTTTCAATCTTATCTTTGCGGGAATCGATCTCCTGATTATATGCATAACTGGAAATCTGTCCGGTCAGATACATTCTCTCAAGTTCCGAATCAGACATTGAAGAATAATTGATATCCGTCTGAGCTTTTCTGTCAGCAGCTCTTGTATCAGCTTCTTTGTTGCTGATCTGGTCCTGAAGGATCTCTTTTGCCTCGGAAGCTTTTTCCTGAGCCTCCTTGATTGCTTCTTTGATTCTCTCTTCTTTCTGCTCTTCTTTATCTGAAAGCTTTATTTCGGCTTCTTTGTCGGCATTATCCTGTTCTTTATTCAAAGGACCGTTCTTAAGATTGTCATCATCGTTATCGGAAGAGGCTTCTTTAGTCTTGTTGAAAACAAATCCGTCCGATAATCTGTCATAGCTTTCAGGTCTCGCCTGAACAGTGTCACCGTCATCCGAAACCGATACGATATTGTCATATGCGGGAGCGGTTTCCGTTTTTTTATCCGAAGTGTTTATTGCAGGTGATGCATTCTCACGAACGGAGGACGGTTTGTTAACCGGAGTTACAGGCTCTGCATCAACAAAAATAGTTTTGGTAATATTTAAATCTGACATATCCGGTCCTCCTTTCTGCTTTAATTAAATAGTCTCTTGGTCTTGTCTTCCTCGTCTTCTTCTCGCTTTTTCTGCATCATAACGGAGATTGTGTCGAGGAGTCTCTGCTTATCGAGATTGCCTACTGCTTTTTCAATATCAAGGTCTTCAAGTCTTGACTGTGATGCTGTTACATTATAAGCGCTTGTCTGGTTGATGTTGTAAAGGTGCTCGAGAGAATTCTGAGTTGCACCCGCATCACTTCTCATGGATGAGACTTTCTCAAGTGCTTTGTCGATGTCCTTAAGATCAAAATCCTTGGTGACATCAAAATCTTTAATTCCCAGTGCTTCAAGAGTAGAATCAGCACCCGCGATCTTTGTTGATGTTCCGTTATTGTCGGTAGTGATGTTCAGTTCACCCGTGCTGCCGTCGAGAAGATTCTTCTCATTATAGGTAGTAACATTTGCAACACCGGCAATTCCCTCTTTGAGCTGATCGATTTCTTTCTGATAAATAGCCTTGTCGGAATCACTGACGGTAAAAGAATTCGAAGCTGCTACCGCAAGTTCCTTTATCCTCTGGAGATAATCCGTAACTTCACCGAGTGCGCTGTCCTGAATCTTTATTGCATCAATACCGGATTCAACATTTCTCGATCCCTGCTCGAGACCGCCGACCTGTGATTTCATTTTTTCGGATATCGCAAGCTCCGCTGCACCGTCTGCGGCGCTCTGAAGTGCTTTGCCGCTGGAAATCTTTCCATAAAGCGGTTGATAACCGTTGCCCTGACTGACTCCACCGATAGAACTCATACGTACCTCCTTTGCTATATTAATCGATACCTTCTTAATTTGAATTATATAGCACACTATAAAAAAATACAAAACAAAAAATCCCGAAGCTCATTTGGCTCCGGGATCTTTATTTGCTTAGATTAAAACCGATTATTTAGCAGCCTTCTTAGCGGGTGCTTTCTTAGCTACTGCCTTCTTAGCGGTGGTAGCCTTCTTTGCTACGGTCTTCTTAGCGGTGGTAGCCTTCTTTGCTACGGTCTTCTTAGCGGTGGTAGCCTTCTTTGCTACTGCCTTCTTAGCGGTGGTAGCCTTCTTTGCTACTGCCTTCTTAGCGGTGGTAGCCTTCTTTGCTACGGTTGCCTTCTTAGCAGGTGCTGCCTTCTTAGCAGTGGTAGCCTTCTTTGCTACGGTTGCCTTCTTTGCGGTAGCTGCCTTCTTAGCAGGTGCTGCCTTCTTTGCGGTAGCTGCCTTCTTAGCAGGTGCTGCCTTCTTTGCGGTAGCTGCCTTCTTAGCAGGTGCTGCCTTCTTTACTGTTTCCTTCTTTGCTGTAGCCATTTTTTCCTCCTCCGATTTTGGAAATTTTTTTAACAAACAACTACTAGAAAAAATATACTACATTATTTTATAGAATACAAAGGTTTTTTAATAATTTTGTAAAATTTTTTTCGGAGTCGAAACGCTGCAGCGTTTGAATTTACTGGCTTTGAAGAAAAAGGCACGCGTGTCAGTTTTTTGAAGTACAAATCATCACCTGTCTGAAATAGGCTTGTAGTCTGTATTTTCCTGGATTCCGATGTATGCGGGACGAATGATCTTATCTACATTTATAAGCTCTTCCATTCGGTGCGCACTCCATCCGACAATTCTCGCGATTGCAAACATCGGAGTATATAATTCGAGCGGAAGTTCCAACATGCTGTAAACAAATCCGGAATAAAAATCTACATTCGCACTTACGCCTTTGTAAATCTTTCTCTCTTCTGCGATCACTTCGGGAGCAAGTTTTTCGATCATCGAATACAGATCATACTCTGCTCTTCTGTGTTTTGAATCCGCAAGTTTCTCTACAAACTGTTTAAAGATAAGTGCTCTGGGATCGGATACGGAATAGATGGCATGACCGAATCCGTATATGAGTCCCGCTTTATCAAATGCTTCTTTGTGAAGTATCTTCTTGAGATATTCCTTTACTTCTTTTTCATCTTTGTGATCTTTGACATTTTTTCTGATGTCATGGAACATCTTAACGACTTTAATATTTGCACCGCCGTGCTTGGGACCTTTTAATGAACCGAGTGCGGCAGCCACAACCGAATAAGTATCGGTACCGGATGAAGAAATAACATGAGTCGTAAATGTCGAGTTATTTCCTCCGCCGTGATCCATATGAAGTACAAGTGCGATATCAAGAACCTGTGCTTCAAGTTTGGTGTATTCCATGTCCGGTCTTAACATTCTCAGAATGTTTTCCGCAGTCGAAAGCGAAGGATCGGGTCTGTGAATGTAAAAGCTCTTATCCTTGTAGTAATGATTGTACGCATGATAACCGTAAACGGATAACATTGGAAAAACAGAGATAAGCATAAGACACTGACGCATTACATTATCTATCGAAGTATCGTCAGCATTCTTGTCATATGCATAAAGAGTGAGAACACTTCTTGCAAGAGTATTCATCATATCCTTGCTGGGTGCTTTCATAATGACATCACGTACAAAATTCTTGGGGAGCGATCTTGAATCCGCAAGAACATCTCTGAAATGATCGAGCTGTTCATGAGTCGGAAGTTTACCGAACAAAATAAGATATGCCGTCTCTTCAAATCCGAATCTTCCTTCGTTATAGAAACCTGCGGTAAGATCCCTTACATCTATCCCGCGGAAATATAAACGTCCGGCACAGGGTACGCTCTCACCGTTTATCTCTTCCTTGGCAACAATGGTTGATATTCTGGTAAGGCCCGCTCTTACACCGTTTCCGTTAACGTCACGAAGTCCTTTTTTGACATCGTATTTGGTAAACAGCTCCGGAGCAATACCTGAATTTTCCCTGCAAACATCTGCAAGTGCCGATATTTCGGGAGTGGGTTCCATCTTAAAACTCATATCCACCTCCTGATCAGATGTATAAACAAAAATATTTCAACATAAACATTCTATCAAAAATAATATTTATACGCACATACTATCATACTAAATATTTATTAAGAGTTTATGCATCATTCGTTTTTGTTACCTGCATGTAAAAACACCGGGTCATAAAAGACCCGGTGTTTTGTATATGTTGTATGTGTTCAGATGATCTTAATGGAAGTAGGAAACCGCACTTATAAGACTGTCTGAATTTGCTCTGGTATCCTCTGCGCTCTCTGTGATCTCTTCAACCGATGCTGCAATACCGGTAATGGATGCACTGACCTCTTCATTGGATGCAGCATTCTCTTCCGAGATAGCACTCAGCGACTGAACCGCATCGGTGATAACACTCTGGATCTTCTCAAGTTCTTCCGTATCCTGAGATACCTGATTGATGTGTCCAAGCGATTCGGAAATTTCAGAATTGAGCACCTCAAACTTGGACTGTGTCTCTTTTATGTATTCCTGCTCTTTTCTGATGAGCGTTGCCACATTTCCGGAAAGTTCAACGGATGCTTCTGAGTTTTTAACGATCTCACCTACAATGTTTCTGATCTCATCTGCGGATTTACTGGACTGATCCGAAAGATTTCCAATCTCGGATGCAACTACCGCAAATCCTCTTCCGGCTTCACCGGCGCGGGCTGCTTCGATAGATGCATTAAGTGCAAGAAGATTGGTCTGGCTCGCAATCGAAGTTATCATATCGACAGCTTCTTTAATCTTCTGAACCGCATCATTGGTAGAAGAAATCTGTCTCGTAATGCTGTCTACAGCTTCAACGGTTTGAACTGAAGAGTCGGAAACCTTACCGATATAGTCTCTTGCCTCATCATTTGCATTCTTTATATTTTCCGACGAAGTCGCAAGTGCTTCCGAACTGTCGGAAAGAACTGTAATGGTATCATTAAGTGTTCCGATGGATTTGGAAATGTCCTGTACATTACTTGCCATCTCGGTAGCACCGTTTGCAAGATCTTCCATCGCATTTGAAATCTGATTAACGCTCAGAGATGAATTATCTGAAAGTGAATGGACATTCTGGGCATCTTCGTTCAGATCTGTACTTATATTTTTAATATTGCCGATAATCTCGCCAAGTTTTTCTCTGAGAACGCGAGAAGAAGCGATAAGCTCCTGTGATTCTGTAATAATCGAAGTAATGTCTTCCTGCTCACTGAGATCTCCGTCAGACAGATGAGCGATTGCCTTCGAACAAGATTTGAGAACGCCGGAAACCTTGTTGGAGAAGATGATACAGAGAGGAATGAAAACGATCAATAAAATAGCTGCGATAAGTACGACAATATTGATCATCTTCTGAAGCAATGCATGAACAGCATCCTGTGATTTGCCGGCAAATACCATTCCGACTACTTTTCCATCTTCTGTTTTAAGAGGAATGTAATATACATAATAATCTTTTCCATTGATAACAACATCATCGGAATAGTATTCTTTTCCCTCATTAATTACAACCTGAATTACTGCATCAGATGCTTTGGTGCCTTCAATCCTCTTGCCATTGTCATCCTTGATGGATGTAAGAAATCTTGTATCACCTTTGAAAAGAGTAAGATCGACACCCATATCTTTCAGATGATCGATATATTCGGGTTCATAATCAAAGACTTCATCTAAATTCGAATCACTTGTAAGTCCTTCAAGGTCATAGGAATAATATTGATACACTCCTGCGCATGATACCCTAAGAAGTTCTTTGGTCTGTTCTTCAAGTGATGACCTCATGTACAAAACACAAGTAACGGTAACGATCGCAAGGCATGCGATAAGCGGAATAAGGCAGAACATCATCAGCATCTTGCGCATTGTAAAATTTGATTTCTTCATATAATTCTTCCTCCTGCGATTTATTACGACTTCGGTCTTTCTACGCCATCCGTGGCTTTCGCGCCGGAGTTAACGGTCGTTATCGTGCCAGTAAAAAAAATACAGCGAAGCCGTTTGTTAAGTGAAATCTTAACACAATATTTATATCGGAACATGTTAAAAAAATCTAAATATAGTGCTTTTTGCGGCCAATTACCAAGTTGTCAACGCTTATTCAAAGCACTGACTATTCTTGATTTTTTATGAATAAGCAGAATTATTTAATGTTTTACGATAATTTTCTGTTGACAAACATAAAATCATGCTTTATAGTCATTTTATCGTTAAACATTAAATATTTAACGATACACACTCTGCAGGTGTAGAAGAAACATATTGTGACAAATAATGAAAACTTACATACAAAGAGGTAAAACAAAAATGAATGAACAAATGATAAGACTTGAAACCGTTAAGCATCGTTGCAACACTCTCGCTAAGATCGTCGGAGTATTCGAAGTCATCTGTATCATACTTGCGAGCATTACCGGATTGATCTCTCTCACATTTATTTTCGGCACTTCAAAACTTAATCCCATGATTGAAGAAGGGATAGCTCAGGGATACATCGATTATAATATGTCCATTAATATCGGCGGAGTTATGGGATTTGAAAAACTCCTTCCTCCCGACAATTACGCATTAGGAATCGGTATCACATGCCTTTTTGCAACGCTGGCTGTTGTATTCGTAGTTGTAATACTTGCTTTCATCAAGAAGGTCTTCACAATTATAAAAGACGAAAACTCTCCCTTCTCGGATAAATGCCTTAAAACGATCAAAACAAGTTTCATCGTAATAACCGCAGCCACCTTACTGGGCGGATCACTTGGCATCACTCTCATGACCGGCTTCATTCTCTTCTGCATTTATTCGGTGTTCGAATACGGTGCAGCACTTCAGGCCGAAATTGATGAGACACTTTAAGGAGGTGGTAACATGGGAAAAATTGTATTAAGACTTGACCGTGTTATGGCTGACAGAAAAATGAGCCTTAATGAACTCTCCGAAAGAGTCGGAGTCTCCAATGTAAATCTCTCCAAGATAAAAACAGGTAAGATAAGTGCGATACGCTTCTCGACACTTGAATCAATCTGTGAAGTGCTGCAGTGCCAGCCGGGCGACATACTCGAATATGATAAGGATGCACAGTAAATCAAAAGAGGTCCCATATGGGACCTCTTTTTACAGAATCGGGTTACTTAAGCGAACTGATCTTCTTATTCATCTCATCGGCTTCTTTTCTGTAATATCTCATAAAGCAGAACCAGATGACAAATGCTACGGCAAGCTGAATGCATGCGATGAGGATACCCTGTAAAACGGAAGCGCTGCCTCCGATCCAGCCTACGGAAAAAGCAACTATCGTATAGACAATGCATCCGATTCCCATATGAACAAGCACTTTAACGGGAGTGGGAAACTTATCACTTCTGTAAACGATCGTCGGCACTCCGAATCCGAGCCCTACGATCACTGATGCGATTACCATCTTGGTATATCGGTAATCTTCGAGAGTATATACTCCGCCTCCCATGATATCAAAGATGATTCCGACTATGCTGAAAATGGCAAGTGCCATACCGATACTGATGACGATACTTTTAAGTAAATCCTTCATATGATTTCCTCCTATAAACCGAGATATTTTTTAAATTCACGCAGATAAGTTCTGGATACATAGTCTTTGCAGCCGTTCTTCATTATAAGGAGAAGTGTTCCGCTGAATCCCGGCTCGATATGATCCATGTAAGACAGATTGATAAGAGTTGTCTTGGATATCTGCATAAACCCCTTGCCGAGCTGAGAAGCGAGTTCATACAGTCTCTTACGGGAGCGGTATGTATTCTTTTCACCGTAAATGATGGTGTCTCCCTTCTCTACTCTGACCATGTATATGTCAGCGGGTTTGAGGACGATGATGTCCTCTTCATTCTGTAATGCGGTTATGGGAGTTTCACTCGCGCCGAAGGCATCGATCATACGCTGTATTTCATCCGTAACCGCATCGGTGTGAATTACGGCATAAGGCTCTTTGTATTCGGGTGAGATATCAACTCTTACTTTCATTTAAGCTGCCTCCTTTCCTTTTGTCTGAGGCAATAATACTATCCCGGTTTCTATTTGTATCGCGATATGCGATGAGTGGCAGAAAATCAAAGGTGAAATGCAAAAACAAGCATATCTGTGAGCAGTTACAAGTATAAATCAATAATTAAAATACGAAAATAATTATTATTTATGTGAACTTAAGACTAAAAGAGTGTTACAATGCATAGGATCAACCCTAAGGAGAATTTATATGGCAACATTACGTGAAGATACGCTTGCACAGTTAAAAGAAATGAAGGATAAACCCTTCAAAGAAAAGGCAGAATATTTCTGGGAGTATTATAAATTCCACGTACTCGGCATTATCGCAGCTATCGCGATCATTGCCGCGATAATACATTCGGTCGTATCGTACAGAGCATATGCGATCAGCATCATTATGGTAAACTCTGACACTATCATATCGGATGAGATTTCTCCCGAATGGGAAAGTGATCTTGCCGGGATACTCGGGATCAATACAAAAAAAGAACAGATCTATATAGACACTTCCATCCAGTGCGGTAATAATACGCAGCAGCAGATTGAATACGCTGCGCTTCAAAAGCTTGTAGCTTTCTTCACTTCCAGAACTGCTGATGTATTTATCTCAAACACTCCTCTTTACGAAGAGTATTCCCAGAACGGACACCTCGGTGACTTGAGAGAATATTACACCGAGGACGAACTTGAAGCCATGGCTGATATAATCTATTACACCGATGCGGCCACCTTCAGCGATTATCAGGACGTAACCAATCTCGATGCGCAGGAAGACCAGGAGAAATACATCGTAGATCACAGGGATCCGGATTCCATGGAAGATCCCGTTCCTACGGGATTCTTCATCACTGATTCATCACGCCTCGGAAAGACAGGCGCCTACGCTTACCTGAGCGCATTCGACCAATATCAGGGGCACGATCAGGAAGCCGTTATCGGAATACCCATCGTGGTAAATGATGTGGATGAAGCAAAACTTGTAATCGAATATTTCCTGAACTGATAAAAAATGGGACGTTTCTGTTGAAACGTCCCATTTGCAATATATATCTTATTCTTAGAAATTATCTTCGTGAACTTCGAAGAAGCTCTGGGGATGCTTACAAACCGGACAAACCTCCGGTGCTTCGGTTCCGACTACGATATGTCCGCAGTTACGGCACTCCCATACGGTAACGCCTGACTTCTTGAAAACTTCCATAGCCTTAACATTCTGAAGAAGCTTACGATAACGCTCTTCATGCATCTTCTCGATCGCAGCAACGCCTCTGAACTGCTCTGCAAGCTCGTGGAAGCCCTCTTCGTCTGCTTCCTTAGCCATTCTTACATACATATCGGTCCACTCGTGGTTCTCACCGGTAGCGGCTGCAAGAAGGTTTTCCTCGGTGGTTCCAAGTTCACCGAGTGCCTTAAACCAGAGCTTGGCATGCTCTTTCTCATTCTCAGCTGTCTTAAGGAACAGAGCTGCGATCTGCTCATATCCGTTCTTTTTAGCTACGGATGCGAAATATGTATACTTATTCCTTGCCTGAGACTCACCGGCGAATGCCTCGCGAAGGTTCTGCTCGGTCTTGGTTCCTGCGTAAGGGTTCTTGGATTCCTTCTCTATTTTCTCAAAATCTGAAGCGGGATGATTGCATCTGGGGCATGTGAAATCATCAGGAAGAGTCTCACCTTCATATTCATATCCGCATACTTTGCACTTCCAAACTGTTGCCATAATTCCCTCCTTATGTTTAATTGCCTGTACATTTCATCTGCCACCGGGTGTGGCAGTTACTATTTGATTATATCCGATAGCGATACAGTTTCCAATAAAATAAAGACTGTCAGACTCTTAAATTTCAATAAAGCAATCCCGCAAATTACCCTTTTATTGTCTACATCAACGGTCTGAGACATATTTGTTCCAAAACTCCGTAATATCCTCTGCCCTAGCCTGTATACGTCCCTGTATCATCTCCTCACTTCCTCCGCCCTTTGCGGATAAGTGATCTTTCATCATCTCACCGAGTCTTCTGGCATCCAGCTTTTTGCCGCCGGCATAATATGTATAGCCCTCTACATCGCTTCCCGAAAAAACGCCGGTATATCCTTCGGTTACAGCGACTATCTCGTTGAAAATATTCTTCATATCAACGGGAGAAAGCTTTGCATCCGTTATAACAGGTCCCTTCTGATTTCCGATTCTTATATTTTCCAGAATGGTTTTCTGCAGCGATACGGAAAGTTTTTCCTTAAGCGATCTGTTCTCCTCACGGAGTTTTTCGACCAGGCCGTATACATTCTCACGATTTGTGGAAAAAGAATCCGCAAGTGCTTTTAAAAGCTTCTGCCCATGATCTATGTATTCAAAAGCTCTTCTTCCGCACAGGAAACCAAGCTGCGTTCCTCCTTTTACGGACGCGGATGATATGATCTTGATGATACCTACAGAACCCGTATATTCAACATGGGGCGCACAACATGCGCAAACATCGAGAGGATCGGATTCGTCGCCTATTGTTATAAGTCTGACCTGACCCGCAATATCTATCTTACTTCTGTAGGAAATAATCTGAAGTTCGTCCCCGGAAGGGTATGAATCTGTAATAGAGAGATTATCGCGAACGGCTTCATTGGCTTTTCTCTCGAGAAGAGCTATCTGCTCATCCGAAAGCTTTCCGTCGCACACAAGAGTAACAGGCTCATCATCGCTTAAATGAAAGCCTATATTGTTATATCCGAAAAGATCATGAATAAGCCCTGACAGAATATGCTCTCCACTGTGATTTTCCATTCTGTCCAGACGATTTTCCCAGTCAAGCCTGCAAATAACCTCTGCTCCTTTGGGAACCACAGCATCCACAAGATACCTTATATCCGTTTCTCCATCGGATGCATTCCCGATCAGCTCACCGGCCAGAACGTGAACAGCCTTACCCTCATACTCAACAGTTCCGGTATCCGAATACTGTCCGCCCTCTTCCGGAAAAAAGATCGTCTCTTTAAGCTTGATATAGTTTTTATCATCTTCTGAAAAACTGTCCGTAACAACAGTGGACAGTTCCCTCAGATAACTTCTTTTTTCGTAAATCTTCTCTGTCATATTATTTCATATTCTTAAGCCAATTCCAGAAATCAGCTTTATAGACTGTATTGCCCTTTCCCTGATACTTTTTGTTATGATTTGCAATCAGGTAATACTGTATCCTTACACCTTTATCAGATCCTTTGATGATGTAATTATCCTTGTCAAAGTAAAGATTAGTGTTACTGTATCTGGGATTGGTGGTCGTCCACTCACCGTTGTAATAATACCAGGCAGTTGAATTTGCGGTTTCCATGTAAACTGCATAATAGACCGTGTATTTATCAGCCTCCGTATAAGTATGACCGTTATGAGTGGTTCCGACGGTCTCCGCCGCACTTCCCACACCTACCATAAAAAGATAGGGACCCTCATCGGGCTTTCCCTCCAGTCCTCCATTGGGTGTCGTATTCGGCATTCCCGCAAGTCTGAGTATATCCTCCGCAAACTTGGTATTGGAAATATCCTGATCTCTGTTTAAATTGTTTGATTCATCCATTGCTCCCGGAACAACAGGATCATGTTCGCCTATACCGTCATTCAAGGCGAATTGCTGTGAAAACATAGCCTGAGCGGCATCAAAACAAGATTTGGCATTAGGCAGGTACTTCTTGGCTCTCGCCTCGGTAATATACCCGCTCAAAGTAGGGACAAGTATAGCTGCAAGAATTGCAAGAATGATCAGAACAACAAGCAATTCTACAAGAGTAAAACCTTTATTTGATGACTTTTTCATTTTCCATATCCCTCTAAGAAACAGTGTCTTTCCTAACTTTTATATTATAACATACGATATAATAAAAAAGAACCTCACCGCTGCGGGATGTCCGGGCTGGCCTGAAAAAATTGCTATATTCATTGATGAGGGCTTTCCGAGTCATAAATCAAAAAAACAGGGAGTCCGTAATGGACTCCCTGTAAAACATATGACTTATGATTATCTGTCAGCGATAGCTGCCTGTGCTGCTGCAAGTCTCGCGATGCGTACGCGGAAAGGTGAGCAGGATACATAGTCAAGTACGATCTTGTGGCAGAACTCAACGGAAGAAG
>JAGPFR010000014.1 GCA_018056425.1 Lachnospiraceae bacterium | reverse complement strand
GCTTGACTGCAGCGAAGATGAGATAAGGGCTGTGGTATCCAAATATCCCGGTCCCGTTTTTAAGGCTGTCTATACCTCATTTACCGGAATATCACCCCTTGCAGCTCATGAGATCGCATTCAGAGCCGGAGTTGACGGAGATGCATCCGTTGCAGCTCTTTCCGAAGGCGGGATGACGAAACTGGTATCGCAGCTGGTTTCTTTTGCGGAGATGATAAAGAAGAGGGACTTTGCTCCCTGCATCGCATATACGGACGGAAAACCTCAGGAGTATGCCGCATTTAACCTCTCGATGTACGGGGGTGGTGCAGATGAGATCGAACCTCTTGATTCAATGTCTCAGGTTTTGGAGAAGTTCTATTCCCAAAAGCAGCTCTATGTCAGGATGAATCAGAAATCTTCCGACCTGAAGAGAGTTGTAAAGAATCTGATCGAAAGGGATTCGCATACTCTTGACGAGCAGCTTCAGCAGCTGAAGAAAACCGAGGGCCGCGATAAATACCGCATCTGGGGCGAGCTTTTGAATGCTTTCGGATATTCGGCCAAACCCGGCGACAAGCAGATCATCGTAGACAATTACTATACGAATGAAAAAGAAACCATTCCGCTCGATCCGACGTTATCTGCACAGGAAAATGCGGTGAAGTATTTTGACAGATATACGAAGCTTAAGAGAACTGCGGAAGCACTGGCCGTTCAGACGGAGAGCGTAAAGTCCAAACTCGAGCATCTTGAGTCGGTTCTTGCAAGCATCAACATCGCGGTAAGCGAAGATGACCTGTCCTGGATCAGGCGTGAGCTTTCACAGGCCGGATATATCAGGGAGCATATGTCAAAGGGCAAGCCCGTCAAACTAAAAGGCGAACCTTACCATTACATCTCATCCGACGGATACGATATCTATGTCGGCAGAAACAACATCCAGAACGATGAGCTTACCTTTAAATTCGCCGTCGGAGCCGACTGGTGGTTCCATGCCAAGAAGATGCCCGGCTCGCACGTCATCCTCAAGGTCAAAGAGCCCGGAGAGGAACTTCCCGACAGGGCTTTCGAAGAGGCGGCAGCTCTCGCAGCCTACTACTCCGCAGGCCGCGAGCAAAATAAAGTAGACATCGACTATGTCCTCAAAAGGGAAGTTAAGAAACCTTCGGGAGCAAAACCCGGCTTTGTCGTCTACTACACCAACTACTCCATGACTATCAGCCCTGACATCTCGGGACTAACAGAGGCCTGAAACCGACGCCCCGCATGACACTGGGTCCTGTCGCGGTACATAATTTTCTCGCTTTTCGGTGCCAGGCGGAAATGCTTCACTAGCCACGTTTTAACTCATGACGCGAGGCCACTCACGAAAATGCCTTTCGCAAAGCGAAACGCATTTTCGTTCGGGCCGGGCGGCCGCATTTTTTCGCTGCACCGAAGTCTCGAAAATCATGTATCCGCGCCACCCGCGTGTCACGCAGGGCGTAGCCGAACGGCCAAAATGTAGTGCCCTCTGCGATGTCGGAGCTTTACTTGAAGTAGTACGGGGTTTTGTGGTACATTAACCTTGTATGCCCCTATTTTAATAACGGAGAATGATATGGTCAGATCAATGACCGGCTTCGGCAGAGCCGAGGTCGTAGAAAACAACAGAAGATATACGGTAGAACTTAAATCGGTTAATCACAGATATTTGGACCTCTCGGTTAAAAGCCCGAGAGCTCTTGCATGTCTTGAAGGAAACGTAAGAGCGGAGATCAAAAAGTACCTCTCAAGAGGTAAAGTCGACGTGTTCATCTCATATGAGAACCTCGATGAGTCCACCGCGGAACTTAAATACAACAGAGAACTTGCATCAAAATATGCGGACTTCGTTAAAGAGATCTCCGACGAATTCAGCCTCGAGAACGACTTGAGAGCCTGCAGACTTGCAACATTCCCCGATGTTCTGGAGATCATCGAGGAACAGGACGATGAGGATGAGCTCTGGGCAGGTCTTAAGAAGGCTGTTGACGGAGCATGCGAGAAGATGGTTGAGGCAAGAAGCGTTGAGGGTGAGAACCTTGTTAAGGACCTCACCGCCAAGCTCGATAACCTCCTTACCATAGTAGACTTCATTCAGGAAAGATCACCCAGGATCGTCGACGAGTACAGAGAGAAGATCTACTCCCGTGTTAAGGAGATCCTCGGAGACAATACTCCCGATGAGGGAAGACTTCTTACCGAGGTTACCATTTTTGCCGACAAAGTATGCGTAGATGAAGAGATCGTAAGACTTCGTTCCCATATCGAGACCATGAAGAAGGACCTTTCCCTTGATTCCGATGTGGGAAGAAAGCTCGACTTCATCGCCCAGGAAATGAACAGAGAGGCCAATACCACCCTCTCCAAGACCACCGATCTTGAAATCTCCAACAAGGGCATCGAACTCAAAACAGAGATTGAGAAGATCAGAGAGCAGATACAGAATATAGAATAACTCAGAGGTATAAACTATGACCAAAGGTATTCTCGTAGTGATTTCAGGATTCTCAGGTGCAGGCAAAGGTACCGTAGTTAAGAAACTCCTGGAAAAAAGCGATGACTACTGCCTTTCCGTTTCGATGACAACAAGGTCTCCAAGACCCGGTGAAGTCGACGGCAAGGATTACTTTTTTGTAACAAGAGAGAAGTTCGAACAGACAATCGCAGAGAACGGACTTATTGAACACGCACAGTTCGTGGGTAACTACTACGGAACACCCAGAGCTTACGTGGAACAAAGACTTGAAGAAGGAAAGAACGTCATCCTCGAGATTGAGATCCAGGGTGCGATGAATATCAAAAAGCTCTACCCTGAAGCCGTTCTTTTATTCATAACTCCCCCTACCGCGGAGGAACTCGAAAAGAGACTCAAAGGCAGAGGAACCGAGACCGATGATGTCATCGCAGGCAGACTTTCGAGAGCAAGCGAAGAATCCGTGGGAATCGGAGAGTACGACTACATAGTTGTCAATGACGATCTCGACAAATGCGTTCAGGACGTCATCGACACCATTAACACCGCTAAGAGACAGCCGGCAAGAGTCGGCGGTTTTATAGATGAGCTCCGCAAAGGACTCGAGAAATATCACAAATAACCTGCCTTAAGGCAGCTAAGCCGATCAATCGGCGGAAGGAGTATTTATTATGATGTTACATCCCTCTTACGTAGATATGATGGACGCTGTAAATTCTGATGCGCCCGAAGGAGAAGAGATCGTACAGAGCCGTTACTCGATCGTTATGGCTTCCGCAAAGCGCGCACGCCAGATCGTAGCAGGCGATGAGCCTCTTGCAGGAACTCCCGATGAGAAGCCCCTCTCAATTGCAATTGACGAACTTTACGAGGGACAGGTACATATTCTTCCCAACACACCTGTAGAGCAGTAATGAAAATATTTTTTGTATCACTGGGCTGCGATAAAAACCTGGTGGATTCAGAGAAGATGCTCGGAATCCTGTCCGGAAAGGGTTATGAATTTACTGATGATGAGGCTGATGCCGACATCATTATTATTAATACCTGTTGTTTTATCGGCGATGCCAAGGAGGAGAGTATTTCCGAGATAATCCGTCTCGGTGAGCTCAAACAAAGCGGTAAGCTTAAAGTCCTCATAGCCGGCGGATGCCTTGCCCAGAGATATGCCGATGAGATCTTCGGTGACCTTCCCGAACTCGATGCAGTAATAGGCACCATGTCTATAGGCAGGATCGCGGAAGTCCTTGATGAAGTTCTTGAGAACAAATCTCTCGGAAAAGAAGACGCTAAGGTCAAGGAGGTTCTTCCTCTCGATACAAAGCCTTTTGCGGATTCTCACAGAAGTCTCACAACCGGCGGGCATTATGCTTATCTCAAGATCGCAGAAGGCTGTGATAAGAGATGCACCTATTGCATCATCCCCTATGTAAGGGGTTCATATCGCAGCATTCCGATGGAAGATCTTGTAAAAGAAGCTACATCTCTTGCGGAAGGCGGAGTTAAAGAACTCATCCTTGTTGCGCAGGAGACAACTCTTTACGGAAAAGATATTTACGGACACAAAGCTCTTCCCAAACTTCTGAAGAAACTTTGTGCTATCGAAGGGATCAGCTGGATAAGAATACTCTATGCTTATCCCGAAGAGATCACGGATGAGATCATCGATGTTATGGCAGATGAGCCCAAGATCTGTAAGTACTTAGACCTTCCAATCCAGCACTGCAGCGACGATGTGCTCCGCAGGATGGGCAGAAGAACTTCCAAGAAGAGCATTGAAGAACTTATCGAAAAATTGAGAACCCGTATACCCGGCATATGCCTTCGTACGAGCCTTATATCCGGCTTTCCCGGTGAGACACAGGAAGAGTTCGAAGAACTTTACAGATTCGTCAATGAGACCGAATTTGACAGACTGGGTGTATTTACATATTCACGCGAAGAAGGCACTCCCGCGGCCGAGATGGAAGACCAGATCGACGAAAAGACGGCTGCCTCAAGACGTGACGAGATCATGGAATTACAGCAGGCGGTTTCTTTTGACCTGAATGAATCCCATGTGGGCGAGGAGCTTGAGGTACTGATCGAAGGTTACCTGCCCGATGAACATGTATATGTCGGGAGAACGTACCGTGATGCTCCCGGTGTGGATGGCTTATTTTTCGTAAACTTTGAAGGGGAATTGATGACAGGGGACATAGTCAGAGCTCGTGTTACCGAAGCTCTCGGATATGACCTGTCCGGGGTTATGATCAATGAGTGAATCAAAGGATAAAATGAGTTCCGTTTGGAACCTTCCCAATATTCTTACAATGGTAAGGGTAATTCTTATCGTACCCTTTGCCGTTCTGCTTCTCGGCGGACAGAAAGGCTGGTTTGGAAATAACCTTCTGATCCCCGATATTCTGGCAGATATCATCTTTATTATCGCATCACTTACCGATCTTTTGGACGGAAAGCTTGCAAGAAAGTTCGGGCTTGTCACAAATTTCGGTAAATTCATGGATCCCCTCGCGGACAAACTTCTCGTATGTACCGCACTTATCGCACTTCTTGCCATGAACAGGATCCCTGCGTGGATCGTAATGATCATCATTGCAAGAGAGTTTATTATCAGCGGATTCAGACTTGTTGCCGCAGAGGCTGGCAAAGTCATCGCTGCAAGCTGGTGGGGAAAATTCAAGACAACTTTCCAGATGATAATGGTCATCGTAATGATCGTTGAGCCCAGTCTCGTTCTTCTCGGTCTTCCCGTTATCATCGTCGATATCATCATGTATGCGGCACTTGCCCTTACTGTCATATCGCTTGTCGATTATCTTGTAAAAAACCGGGGTGTGCTTAAATGAATGCTGAAATCATCTGTGTAGGAACAGAACTTTTACTCGGAAATATCATCAATACAAATGCGGCTTTTATTGCCGAGCGTATTGCGCGTCTCGGAATAGGCTGCTATAACCAGTGCGTTGTCGGCGACAATATGGACAGAGTCCTTGCGCAGCTTAAGGAAAGCAGTGCAAGGAGCGAGATCATTATTTTATCCGGCGGCCTCGGACCTACCGAAGATGATATGACCAAGGAAGCGGTTGCAGAGTTCAACAAACTTCCCCTTATCGAGGATGCAGTCAGCCGAAAGTCTATTTCGGATTATTTTGCGAAGCGAGGAATCGAGCCTACTGAGAATAACTGGAAGCAGGCTCTTGTTCCGAAGGGCGCGATCCCCGTTCCCAATGCAAACGGAACAGCACCCGGAATCATTCTCGAGACTAAAAAGAATACATATATCCTGCTTCCCGGACCTCCCATCGAGCTGGAAGCAATGTTTGATGACGAAATAATGCCCTATCTTGCATCCAGGCAGGACAGTGTTCTTTATTCGCGTACGGTCAAGATCGTAGGGATCGGCGAGAGCAAAGCGGAGACCATGATCAAGGATCTCATCGATGCCCAGACAAATCCCACCATCGCAACCTATGCCAAGACTGCCGAGGTTCATATCAGGGTTACCGCTTCGGGCTCGGATGAAAAAGAGGCCAAGAAGCTCGTTAAGCCCGTTGTAAAAGAGATCAAGGCACGTTTCGGCGAGCATGTTTATGCTGCCGAGGACGGAGTGGATCTTGAAAAGTCGGTGATCGATCTGCTTGATTCAAACAAGATGACTCTTTCGACCGTTGAGTCATGCACAGGCGGTCTTATAGCTTCGAGCATCGTAAGTGTAAGCGGTGCATCCGAGGTATTCAAATGCGGACTTGTAACTTACTCGAACAAGTCGAAAAGAAAACTTGCAGGTGTCAAAAAAGGCACTCTCGATAAATACGGCGCGGTTTCATCCCAGGTTGCCACAGAGATGGCAAAGGGCGGTGCATCCGCAACAAAGTCGGATGTCTGCATTTCCGTAACTGGTATCGCAGGTCCCGACGGAGGAACCGATGAAAAGCCCGTAGGTCTTGTTTACATCGGATGCTGCATAGACGGCAAGGTTAAAGTCAAGGAGTTTCATTTCTCCGGAAACAGAAACAAGATCCGTACGCTTTCCGCAAAGAACGCTCTGATCCTTGCGAGAGAGTGCATTTTGGAGTACATTAGCAAAGTTCATTTCGGATGATCCATCCGTATTTTTTCGTGCGGTATTGAGCTGATCTGCAGCAAAACCATGATCTCCGCCGCGTTTTTTACGTCCAATTTTTCGGACATTATTCCTGATATCATAATAGTGGTTGACAAAGGTGAACGGATGTTCTATTATCATTACGAACATTCGTTCCCGGTACGTTTTATTACGTGGAAAGGACATTTATGGAAAACAATAACGTAGGCACTGAAAAGAAAAAGGCACTTGAAGCGGCTCTCGGTCAGATTGAAAAACAGTACGGTAAAGGAGCGGTCATGAGACTCGGAGATCCCGATGCTCAGATGAAAGTAGAGACCATCCCCACCGGTTCCATTTCACTCGATCTTGCTCTCGGACAGGGCGGTATTCCCAAGGGAAGGATCATTGAGATCTACGGACCCGAATCCAGCGGTAAGACCACCGTTACCCTTCATATGATCGCAGAGGTTCAGAAGCGCGGCGGTATCGCAGGATTCATCGATGCGGAGCATGCTCTCGATCCCGTTTATGCCAAGAACATCGGTGTCGACATCGATAATCTTTATATTTCACAGCCCGACAGCGGAGAGCAGGCTCTCGAGATCGCAGAGACCATGGTACGCTCCGGCGCTATCGACATAGTAGTAGTTGACTCGGTTGCTGCACTCGTTCCCAAGGCAGAGATAGAGGGCGACATGGGTGATGCACACATGGGTCTTCAGGCAAGACTGATGAGCCAGGCACTTCGTAAGCTCACTGCTGTTATCAGCAAGTCCAACTGCGTTGTTATCTTTATCAACCAGCTCCGTGAGAAGCTCGGTGTCATGTTCGGAAATCCCGAGACCACTACCGGCGGACGTGCACTTAAGTTCTATTCATCCGTAAGACTTGATGTAAGACGTATCGAGTCCATCAAGCAGGGCGGAGAAGTCATCGGTAACAGAACCAGAGTAAAGATCGTTAAGAATAAGGTTGCTCCTCCTTTCAAGGAAGCAGAGTTTGATATCATGTTCGGCAAGGGAATCTCCATGGTGGGAGATATCCTCGATGTTGCTACCAATGCGGATATCATCGTTAAATCCGGTGCGTGGTTTGCGTATAAAGGCGAGAAGATCGGACAGGGAAGAGAGAATGCCAAGCAGTATCTCGAGGACAATCCTGCAGTTCTTGCCGAGATTGATAAGGCAGTAAGAGAGTACTATGGTCTTGATGCCGATAAGAATGCTGTCTCTAAAGATGACAAGGATGCTGAAGAAGCACCCGCCAAGAAGTCTTCCAAGGCTTAAGGATCATGCTTGTAAAGCAATTGACCAAATGCGGCAAGTCCAGAAATCTGGTGAAGCTTGAGTCGGGTCTGTCATTTCCGCTCTATTCATCGGAGGTCGAAAAGTTTGATGCATGGGAGGGCAGTGATCTCTCCGATGAGTCATTATCCGAGATAATGACTCGGATCCTCCCCTCCAGATGTATAAAAAGAGCGATGAATCTTCTGCAGAAGAAATCTTTTGCAGAGGGTGAACTCGTTCGTAAACTTTCTGACGGAGGATATCCCGAAGAAGTAGTTGATAAAGCAATAGAGTATGTGAAATCTTTCGGGTATATAGATGATGTCAGATATGCCTCGGATTATATAAGATTTCATTCGTCCCAGGGCAGAGGCAAGAACCGCATCAGGCTCGATCTCAGGGCCAAGGGAATATCCGATGAGTCTTTTGAAAAGGCCTGGGATGAGAATACCGATCTTGGTCTGATCCCCGGTGCCGAGGAAGAGATAAAAAAGCTTCTTGAGAAGAAACATTTCAGTCCCGACATGGAAAGATCCGATAAGGATAAGATAGCATCGTTCGTCATGAGAAGGGGATTTTCTGCGGAAGATATCTTCAGAGTGATGAGATATTATAACGAGACCTGATATTGCATAATTATGCCGTCGCCTTTGGGGTGACGGCATTTTTGTGCTATAATTTCTGTCAGGTGTGCCACGGGAGAACAGTATGAGTGCAGTGTATATATGTCACACGTATTATCACGTGTTTGTCTCATTTTTAAAGGAATTTAAAAGAAGCGGCGGGGACGGAACCGCAGATATCATCTTAAGTACGATGTCGAATGATTTTGAAACCATGGCAGATCGTATTAAGGAGAGCGGTGTATTTGGCAACGTGTTTTCTTTTGACGAGAAGCGGGATATCAATTTTCCCGATGTTATGAAGTGGAAAAAGGACAAAGGAAATATCGTGTCCAATATGTTTTCCAAGATCATCTACACCCGTAAGCTTGCCAGGAAGCAGGAGCCTTACATTCCGACAGATCTTAAGCAGTACAAGGATATCTATGTATTCTGTGATATCGATCCCATCGGCTATTATCTGAACATGAATCATATTTATTACCACTCGGTCGAGGACGGACTCGATACTCTCAGACCGTGTGTTTATGCAAGGTCTGATAATAAGGGTGCTTGGAAGCTTAAGAGATTCATGAGTAAGAAGATGAATCTGATCTTTATCCGTGACGGCTACGGCAAATACTGCCTTGATATGGAGGTTAATAACTTAAGCTACATCAAGGACGATCCGGATGTCTATATAGAGGAGCCCAGAAACGCTCTTATGGATGCGTTAAATGACGATCAGAAGAAGATCATCATCAAAACCTTTGTTAAGAACTATGACGGTATTCTCGAGATCGCACGCAGTATGGGAGAAGGCAACAATATCCTGGTCCTGACCGAGCCGCTTTTACAGACTCTTCAAGAAAGAGAAAAGCTCTTCAGGGATATCGTTGAAATGTATTCAGCTGAGGGCAAGGTATTCTTAAAACCCCATCCGAGGGATGTGCTCGATTATCCCACGGTCTTTGCCGACGTTCCCCAGTTTGACAGATCCGTTCCGATGGAGATCCTTAATTTCTTCAAAGAGATCAGATTTAAGAAGGTCATTTCCATTTATACGCAGCTCGGTTCGATTCAGTTTGCGGATGAGAAGGTATTCCTCGGAAATGAATTCATGGATAAATACGAAGACCCTTCAGTACACAGCAGAATGAAGGATGCCAATAAGTGATGAAACTTTCTGTTATTGTCCCTGTTTACAACATGGCAGGTGACGGAAAACTGAATTTTTGCCTCGATTCACTTCTCAATCAGAACCTGAATGAGGAATACGAGATAATAGCCGTGGATGATGCATCGACGGACAATTCTCTTGAGATCTGCCGCGAATATGAATCCAAATATCCGGACAAGGTACGTGTACTCGCACTTCCCGAAAACCGTCATCAGGGCGGTGCCAGAAACGCGGGGATCAAGGAAGCAAGGGGCGAATGGATCAGCTTTATCGATTCGGATGACTGGGTCTCCACAAACTTTTACATAAAGCTTCTGACAAGAGCTCAGGAGACCGGAGCAGATATCGTGGGCTGCTGTTATTCCATGGTCGATACCCATACATTCAAGGTCGGAAAGGTTGTTCCTCTCGGACTTGACTGCGGTACCGGAGAATTCGACGATAAAAGGCGCCGCGATTATCTCAATCACATGTCCAGCATGGTGACGAAGATCTATAAGGCTTCGCTTATCAGGGACAACGATCTTTCTTTTCCCGAAGGGATCTTTTACGAAGATAATGCGGCAGGCCCTATCTGGGCTATGTATTACAAGAGATTCGAGTATGTGGACGAGCCTCTTTATTACTACTATCAGCATGATTCGTCCACGGTTCATACAGTGACCGAGACCAGAGTCCATGACAGGATGGAAGCTGCCGAATTTATGCTTTCCGAGATCAAGAGAAGAGGTTTTCTCGAAAAATACCATGATGAGATAGAAAACATCTTCACTACCGTATATTTTACCAATACGGTCTTTTCCTATATGCGTATGCCTCACGGCAAAAAGTACTCCGTGATCCGCCATATCAAGAAGAGAATGAAGCAGGAATTTCCGGATTTCAGGAAGAACAAATTCTATGGACGATTCATGGATGATGAGCAGAAAAAGTATGTCGACATCCTGATGTGTAATTCTTTGTATTTCTATATCCGTTACGATTTTCTGTGGACCATCCGTGATATGAGAAAAGCTTAATTTTAGATTAAGGTTTACTTAACTTTTTCTTGACATAGTTGTCAGAAAACTCTAAACTAAATCTGTTGTACTATGACAATTTTATATAAGGAGGTGCTCCTGCATGATGCCTACTGGTGTATGGATCGGGATCATCGTGGCCGCTATAGTCATTACCGCACTCATTACGGCAGCCGTTACTTCTTCCAAGATGAAGAACAAGGCTGACGGAGTTATGGGAAATGCCGAGAAGAGAGCCCGCGAGATCATCGATGAAGCTCTTAAGAAGGCTGAATCAGAGAAGCGTGAAGCATCTATTAAAGCTCAGGAAGACGCACTTCGCGTCAAAAACGATGTTGACCGTGAGGTCAAGGAACGCAGAGCCGAGGTAAGTAAGTCGGAACGCAGAATTCAGCAGAAGGAAGAGTCAGTCGATAAAAAACTCGAGAATATCGAGAGGCGAGAGACGTCACTTTCGGCGAGAGAGGACAATCTGAAAGCCAAGGAAGCTCAGATTTCCAAGCTCAACGAAGAGAGACTGCAGGAACTGGAAAGGATTTCCGGATTAACCTCTGAACAAGCAAAAGAACACTTATTAAGTATTGTTGAAGAAGACCTGAAACATGAAGAAGCCCTGATGATCAAGGAATCTGAGAACAGGGCGAAGGAAGAGGCTGATAAGAAGGCGAGGGAGATCGTCGTCACAGCCATTCAGAGATGTGCAGCGGATCACGTCGCTGAAAGTACTATTTCCGTAGTACAGCTTCCCAGCGAAGACATGAAGGGAAGGATCATTGGCCGTGAGGGAAGAAATATCAGAACTCTCGAGACCATGACCGGAGTCGAGCTTATTGTCGACGATACCCCCGATGCAGTCGTACTTTCCGCATTTGATCCTGTCAGAAGAGAAGTTGCAAGGATCGCTCTTGAGAAACTTATAGTGGACGGTCGTATCCATCCTGCCAAGATTGAGGAGATGATACAGAAAGCCCGCAAGGAAGTAGATCAGACCATCAAAGAAGAAGGTGAAGCAGCCGTACTCGAAGTCGGAGTTCACGGACTTCATCCCGAACTGGTCAAGCTCCTGGGCCGTATGAGATATCGTACCAGCTATGGTCAGAACGTTCTGAAGCATTCCATCGAAGTCGCACAGCTTTCCGGCCTTATGGCTGCCGAGCTCGGACTTGATGTCAAGACAGCTAAACGCGCAGGACTTTTGCATGATATCGGTAAAGCCATCGATCATGAGATGGAAGGTTCCCACGTACAGCTCGGTACTGATCTGTGCCGTAAGTATAAGGAAAACCCCACCGTTATCAATGCGGTTGAAGCTCACCATGGCGATGTCGAGCCTCAGACACTTATCGCAGTTATCGTACAGGCAGCTGATGCCATTTCGGCAGCACGCCCCGGTGCAAGACGCGAGACCCTCGACATTTATACGAATCGCTTAAAGCAGCTCGAAGAAATCTCCAACAGTTATAAGGGTGTTGAAAAATCTTTTGCTATTCAGGCAGGCCGAGAAGTCAGAGTCATGGTCGTACCCGATCAGATTACGGATGCGGACATGGTAATACTCGCAAGAGATATTTCCAAACGGATCGAGGACGAGATGAAATATCCCGGACAGATCAAGGTCAATATCATTCGCGAGAAGAGGGTTGTGGATTACGCAAAATAACCCCTCGCCGGTTCCCGAATTTATCATTAACGGACAAAATAAAAAGACAGTTGCCTTATGGCAGCTGTCTTTTTTTGGACTTTACAAAATCCACAGTGTTTAGTATTATATGTCGAGTGTGGATTATTGTATACAGTTATGCAATCGTACCAAAATGACTTTGAATGGAGGATGCAATGGCAAAGACTTACGCCGAAATGACCAAAGAAGAGCTTGAGCAGCTCTATGCACAGCTCGATCAGGAATATAAGGATGCCAAAGGAAAGGGACTCTCCCTTAACATGGCAAGAGGAAAGCCCTCACCCTCCCAGCTCGATATGGGTATGGATTTTCTTGATGTGCTTACTTCCGAAAGCGATATGCTTGCAAGCGATCATACCGATGTAAGAAATTACGGTGTTATGGACGGGCTTCCCGAAGCAAAGCACCTTATGGCTGACATCATGGAGACTCTTTCTTCAAATGTCATCGTATGCGGCAATGCTTCTCTCAATATAATGTACGATACCGTCTCGAGAGCTTTCACCCACGGACTTCTCGGAAACACTCCCTGGGGCAAGCTTGACAAGGTTAAGTTCCTTTGCCCTGCTCCCGGATATGACAGACATTTTGCAATCTGCGAGCACTTCGGAATCGAGATGATCACCGTTCCCATGTCACCCACCGGTCCAGACATGGACATGGTTGAAAAGCTTGTTGCAGAGGATGAATCGATCAAGGGTATCTGGTGCGTTCCCAAGTATTCAAACCCTCAGGGATATACATATTCATGTGAGACCGTAAGAAGATTTGCGGCACTTAAGCCCGCTGCAAAGGACTTTAGGATCTTCTGGGACAACGCATACGCAGTACATCATCTCTATGAAGAAGAGAGCCGTCAGGACAGAATTCCCGACATCATCTCCGAGTGTAAGAATGCGGGAAATCCCGATATGGTATTTGAGTTCTGCTCGACTTCAAAGGTTACTTTTGCCGGGGCGGGAATCGCTGCCATCGCATCATCACAGGCTAACCTCGATGATATGAGAAAATCCTTGACCGTTCAGACTATCGGTTATGACAAAATAAACCAGCTCAGACACTGCAGATATTTCAAGGATATTAACGGCCTCAAGGCGCACATGAAAAAGCATGCAGCACTCCTTCGTCCCAAGTTTGAAGCCTGCGAAAGAGTTCTTGAGAAAGAGCTGAATTCTGCGGGAATCGCTCAGTGGACCACTCCCAACGGCGGATATTTCATCTCACTCGATGTAATGGAAGGCTGCGCGAAGAGAGTCGTGGCACTTTGCAAGGATACCGGAGTTACTCTTACCGGTGCGGGAGCTACATTCCCTTACAAGAAGGATCCCAAGGATTCCAATATCAGGATCGCTCCTTCTTATCCCACTCCCGATGAGATGGCACAGGCTACAGATCTCCTCGTACTTTGTGTAAAGCTTGCAGCTGTGGAGAAACTTTTAAACAAGTAATATAATTGTGCCACGGATATGCTTGAGAACCTTCAAAGCACCCCGTGGCACATTTTGTGAGGACAGATAAATGGATGAAATCAAGCGTATAGACAGAACCCTTGTAACCAAGGGAAGAGTAATAGATTATTATCAGGATACAATGCAGATGCCGGACGGAAGCACCGTTAAATGGGATCTTATCGATCACGTAGGCGCTGCAGCCGTTGTTGCCGTTCGTGAGGACGGTAAGCTCCTTATGGTAAAACAGTACAGGAATCCTCTTGAAAGACAGACCATCGAGATTCCTGCGGGAAAGCTTGATTCAAGGGATGAAGATCCCAAGAATGCAGCAGAGCGTGAACTTGCCGAAGAGACCGGTTACGTATGCGATAATATCGAATACCTTACAACCATCTATACAACCGTAGCTTTCTGCAATGAGAAGATCGGTCTTTACCTTGCAAGAGGCCTTAAAGACAAGCATCCCCAGCATTTGGACGATGATGAGTATATCGATCTTGAAGCCGTATCACTTGATGATGCGCTTAAGATGATCTACGAAGGAAAGATCCAGGATGCAAAGACCGTGATCGGAATTTTGATGTACGCTTCAAAATATCACGCGTAATATTTTAATTTTTTTCTTCGGCCTTGTGGTTCGCCAAGTGCTCGAAGAAGCAATTCAACAACATATTGTGGCATAGAAAAAACGTAGAAATTTCGCCGTTTTTTCTATGCTTTTTTTCTTGTAATATGCTTTTTTCTTTTCTATAATGCGTTTTGTCGCGTTAAAAGGATAGCGGCAAATATGGCACGGAAGCCGGTTAGGAAATTTTTTTTGATGGGGCGATATCTTGATCTTTTTACCAGGTATCTCGGAGAAGAAAAGAAGATGTCCGAGAATACCATTCAGTCGTACAGAAGAGATCTCAGCAGACTCGAAAGTTTTTGCAGTGATCTCGCGATCGACGATCTTACGGAAGTTACCAGACACAATCTTGTGAGTTATATAGATTATCTTGAAGCAGGAGATTTTAAGACTTCCACGATATCCAGAAACGTGGCGTCCATACATGCATTCTATTCGTATCTTTATACCTGCCATGAGGTTGAAGAAGACGTTTCAAGGGGACTCGCAGGCCCCAAGGTAGAGCGTACCAGTCCGGATATCCTTACCGAAAATGAGGTTATCAGGCTCCTTGACGCACCCTCCGGAGAGGATACAAAGTGCCTCAGGGACAAGGCTATGCTCGAAGTAATGTATGCTACGGGAATCAAGGTTTCCGAGCTTATTAAGCTTAAAGTTTCCGATGTGGATCTTAAGACGGATATGCTCACCGTTAACGGAAGAAGCATTCCTCTTGGAAGACACGCAAGAAGTGCGATGATCGCATATCTTGAAAGCGGCAGAACCGCTCTTATCGGAGACCGCGAAAGTAATGTTCTTTTCCCTAACTATCAGGGTGAAGAGATGTCCAGACAGGGATTTTGGAAGATCCTGAAATCTTATGTAAAAGAAGCCGGGATCGAGAAGGATGTTACGCCTTGCCTCCTCCGACACAGCTTTGCGGCACACCTTCTCGAACACGGTGCGGACATCAAGAGTGTTTCGATAATGCTCGGACACTCGGATATATCAACGACTCAGGTTTACGCTAAGATGGCACAGAATTCTCTTAGAAAAACGTATGCCGGAGCCCACCCCAGAAGCTGATAATCCATTATATCAACGGTGACACGGGGACGTTTCTGCTGTACAGAAACGTCCCCGTGTCACCTTTAAACCCGCAATATAACAGCGGTTATTGTTTGCTTTAGTACGGTGAATATAATATAATGTTTCCTTGGACGCGCCCGATAAAAATGCGTTTTAATCGTACGAAAAGGAAACAAATTTTATGTCTTTCGAATTCATCAAAAAATTACCTACTCCCGACGAGATCAGAGCGGAGTATCCCGTTCCCGAAAAGGTAAGGGAGATCAAAAAACAGCGTGATGCGGAGATCAGAGATGTATTTACCGGAAAGTCCGATAAATGCCTTCTTATCATTGGCCCCTGCTCCGCCGATAACGAAGAAGCTGTCTGTGATTACGTCGGAAGACTTGCAAGAGTTAACGAACAGGTTAAGGATAAGCTGATCCTTATCCCCAGAATTTATACCAATAAGCCCCGTACCACCGGTTCGGGTTACAAGGGAATAGTCCATCAGCCCGATCCCGAAAAGGGCGTTGATTTCGTGGCCGGACTTATTGCCGTAAGACATATGCATATCAGAGCTGTTGAAGAGACCGGACTTACTCCCGCAGACGAGATGCTTTATCCGGAAAACTGGAGATATGTTTCCGATATTCTCTCATACGTAGCGGTCGGTGCACGTTCCGTTGAGGACCAGCAGCACAGACTTACCGTATCCGGATTCGATGTACCCGCAGGTATGAAGAATCCCACAAGCGGTGATCTTGCAGTTATGATGAATTCCATTTTCGCGGCTCAGCATGGTCACTCATTCATCTACAGAGGATGGGAGGTTAAGACCAGCGGTAACGAGCAGGCACATGCCGTACTCAGGGGTGCTACCAATAAGCATGGAAACAACACTCCCAATTATCACTATGAGGATCTCGTAAGAGTCCTCGACATGTACAACAAGATGGATCTTAAGAATCCTGCTGTCATCATCGACTCGAACCACTCGAATTCCGATAAGCAGTTCAAGCAGCAGATCAGGATCGTCAAGGAAGTACTGCACAACAGAAATCTTAATCCCGACATCAAGAAGCTCGTTAAGGGCTTTATGATAGAAAGTTACATTGAAGAAGGAAATCAGAAGATCGGAGAGGGTATATACGGTAAGTCCATTACCGATCCCTGCCTCGGATGGGCTGATTCCGAAAAGCTGATCTACGATATAGCAGATCTGGTTTAAGACCGTGATGATTCACCCTGAAGGCGGATCCTATCCGGTCTTCGAGGTGCCTTTATGAATCATCGTTTGGATAAAATATTGCGAATGCTTTTACCGGCAGCGATAGTAATACCTGTCGCAGTCTGCATCATACTCGGAACCCGCATTTCAATGCTTGAAAACAGAATAGCGGGAAGTGAAGCTGTAGAGGCACTTGGAACCCGTGAATCCAGACTCGTTCAGTTATCCTGGTATGATGAAAATGTTTATCCTGCTATAGAAAACGGTGAGGAACCTGCCTTTGCAGCAGAGTATGTGGGAGCGGATCTTGCAGAGTACATTCCCGAAGAGACTCAGACTGCCGGAGATAATGTAATAGCATCCGCAGAAGGCCTGACATATGCATCCGATACCGAATCGGACGGAATTCACAGAGTATATCTTACTTTTGATGACGGCCCCAGTATCTATACGGATGACATACTCGATATTCTTGCGGAGTACAATGTTAAGGCAACGTTCTTTGTGGTGGGAAGGGAAAACACCGCATCCTATGCAAGATATCTTCGGATTGTTGAAGAGGGGCATACCCTCGGAATGCATTCATACTCTCACGTTTACAGTGATATTTATGCATCGCCGGAAAGCTTTGCGGAAGATACTCAGAGGATCAGATCGCTTCTTGAAGATGTAACCGGACAGACTCCCGTTTTCTACCGTTTTCCCGGGGGGAGTTCAAATGATGTAAGCAGAACCGATGTCCGCGAACTTGCAGAATATCTTGAATCACAGGGCATCATTTATTTTGACTGGAATGTATCGAGCGGAGATGCGGGTAAGATTCCTCTTACATCCGATCAGATCGTAAGAAACGCACTCAGCGGAATAGAATCCAGAGATACGACGGTAATACTCTTACACGATGCGGCCAGCAAGAGATCTACGGTATATGCACTTCCTCAGATCATTGAGACGCTGCAGTCGATGGATAATGTTGAAATACTTCCGATAACTTATGACACAGCTGTCATTCACCATGATATCGGATTGTAAATAATGGAGGTAACAGATGGGTTTTTTCGGTGAACTGAAACAGGATCTGTCCCAGGTGGCAGGTGCTGAGAAGAAAAAAGAAGAAGCACAGCTCAAAGCTGAAGATATCCTCACCGAAGCCGAAGTAGCAGGTATGGATGAAGCTGCGCAGGCTGCTGAGGATTTTTCCGAAGACAATGATGATGTTGCTTCGCTGCTCAAAGACCTTGTATCGGATCTCGGCGGTGACGATCTTCATGAAGAAGATGTAACGGAAGATGCCGGATCGGATATAAACGATGACCTTGACTCACTCCTTGCAGGTCTTACCGAGCCCCTTCCCGAGGTTGAAGAGATCGCGGAAGAAGAGATCGTATCAGGTGAAGATGAAGCTGAAGAAGAGCCTGAACTTGCGGAAGAGCCTGCTGAAGAGGAAGAGTATTCCTCAGAGGATGATATTGTTTCCGATGTTCTTGCCGATGTGACTGAAGAAGGAGGCTTTGAAGAGGAGAAAAATCCCGTAGAGGAGATTTCCGAAGATTACACTTCAGCACTCGATCTTGCCTTTGCCGCTCTCAGCAGTAAAGAAGAACCCGCTGAAGAGCCTGAAGAAGAAGCGGAAGAGATTAACGAAGCAGCACCTGATGAAGCTGCATACGAAGAGCTTAAAGAAGACTTTGAAAAATCTACTTATAAAGGAGCAGATGAAATGGAGACAGGTAATTTTTCAGAAGAGACTTCCGTGATCACGGGAGGAATGGTCGTAAACGGTGATATCGAGTCCGAAGGTTCCCTCGATCTTGTAGGTAAGGTTAACGGAGACGTTATCGTAAAGGGCAAGCTCAATGTAACCGGACACATCGTAGGTAACTCCGAAGCTAAGGAAGTATTTGCCGAGAACGCTAAGATCACCGGTAATGTCACCAGCGAAAGCTCTGTTAAGATCGGTGCAGGAACCGTTATCGTGGGAAACATCTCCGCATTCAGCGCTGCGATCGCAGGTGCCGTAAAGGGAGACATCGATGTACACGGTCCCGTAATCCTCGATTCAACCGCGATCGTTATGGGTAACATCCGTTCAAAGTCAGTACAGATCAACAACGGTGCAGCTCTCGAAGGCGTATGCTCACAGGCATATGCCGAAGTCAGCCCTACCGCATTCTTTGATGATTACAAGCCTGAGACCAGACCCGAGAAGAAGACCAAGAAGAAGGAAGAGAACTGATCCTATTAAAGGTTTTTACGGGAGAGATTTATGCGTATACTTTTAAAACTCAGTGGTGAAGCACTTGCAGGACCTGTGGGAAAAGGCTTTGATGAGCCTACCGTAAAAAAGGTTGCGGAGCAGATCAAGGAGATAGTAAGCCGCGGAACCCAGGTCGGTGTAGTTATCGGCGGCGGTAATTTCTGGAGAGGAAGAAGCTCTGAGAACATCGATCGTACCAAGGCAGATCAGATCGGTATGCTTGCAACGGTCATGAATGCTCTGTATGTTTCGGAGATATGCAGATCCGCAGGTCTTAAGACCGACATCCTCACTCCTTTTACCATAGGCGCATTTACCGATCTTTTTTCCAAGGACAGGGCAAATGCCGCATTCGAAGCCGGACATGTCGTTTTCTTTGCCGGAGGCACGGGACATCCTTACTTCTCAACGGATACCGGTGTAGTACTCAGAGCCGTTGAAGTTGAAGCGGATCAGATCCTCCTTGCCAAGTCAATCGACGGAGTTTATGATTCCGATCCTGCCAAGAATCCCGATGCAAAGCGCTTCGATGAGATATCAATTGATGAAGTCATCGCAAAGAATCTTCAGGTTGTCGACATGACAGCATCGATCCTTGCAAGGGACAATAAGATGCCCATGGCGGTATTTTTACTGAATGAAGAAAACAGCATCGTAAACACTCTTTACGGTAAATTAAACGGTACCAGAGTAACGGTATAGAGCGGAGGTTTTTATGGACGCCAGATTACAGTCATATGAAGATAAGATGAAGAAGACCCTTGATTTCCTTGCGGAGGAATATGCTGCGGTTCGTGCGGGAAGAGCAAATCCCCACGTTCTCGATAAGATCAAGGTAGATTATTACGGAACTCCCACCCCTATTCAGCAGGTTGGTAACGTATCCGTACCCGAGGCACGTATCATTCAGATCGCACCCTGGGATAAGTCAATGCTCAAGGCTATTGAAAAGGCCATCCTTACTTCCGACATCGGAATCAATCCTCAGAACGACGGAAGCATCATCAGACTTCAGTTCCCTGAGCTTACCGAGGAGAGACGTAAGGATCTTGTAAAAGATATCAAGAAGAAGGCTGAAGAAGGCAAGGTTGCACTCAGAAATATCCGCAGAGACGGAAATGAAGAGTTCAAGAAGCTTGGCAAGAGCGAGATCTCAGAGGATGAGGCTGCCGATCTTACCGATTCACTTCAGAAGCTTACCGATGATTACATTGCCAAGATCGATAAGGCTCTCGATGAGAAGACCAAGGAGCTTATGACCGTATAATGAGTAATGTTCCCGAGCATCTTGCGATAATACTCGACGGCAACGGAAGATGGGCCAGGAAAAAAGGTCTTCCGAGAAATGCCGGACATGTAAAGGGTGCACATGTTGTAGAAGACATGTGTGAGATCGTGTGGAATAAGGGCATCAAGGTTTTCACAGTTTATGCATTTTCCACCGAGAACTGGAACAGACCGGCCGAAGAAGTTGATGCACTTATGGGACTTCTCCGCGAGTATATGAAAAATTCAATCAAGCGTGCGATGAAGAATAATATGAGAGTAAGGGTCATCGGCGATAAAACCGCACTTGCTCCCGATCTTCGTGAGTCCATTGCAGATCTTGAAGCAAAGACAGCAGGCAACACGGGACTTTTATTCCAGATAGCGCTTAATTACGGCGGACGCGATGAGATTGTAAGAGCCGTAAGAAAACTTTCATCCGAAAAGGACATCGATTTTATGAAGAGCATTACCGAGAAGGATATTTCGGATGCTCTCGATACAGCCGGCGGACCGGATCCCGATCTTTTGATCCGTACCTGTGGCGAACAGAGGATTTCCAATTTCCTTCTGTGGCAGGTTGCATACAGCGAGTTTTATTTTGCAGACTGCGCATGGCCCGATTTTAATGAGAAAGAGCTCGACAAGGCGCTTGAAAGCTATGCGTCGAGGACCAGAAAATTCGGTGGTCTCGTAAAGGATGAAAAGTAAAGGCAGGATATCTTAATGTTCGCAAAAAGACTTGTAAGTGGGATTGTGCTGATAGCCGTCATGGGCACCTGTTTTGCCTTTGGCGGATATTTGCTGTCTGCGCTTTTAATGCTCATATCGATCGTTGGATATTTCGAGCTTGTTAAAGCACTTTGCTCCGAAACGGAGAAGAGAAATGTAAACGGCCCCGATCTTATCGCGGTCATTTCCATAGTGCTTTATTACATGGCGGTAAACTTTACATCCGATGCAACTTATCTGATCATCGGAATCGGATCGTTCATGGTTGTTGAACTAGTCTGGTTCGTGGTAAAGTTCCCCCTGTACTCAAGCGATCGTATAGTAAGAACGGTTTTTTCCGTCATCTACTGTCCGATAATGCTCAGCTTCATCTACATGATCCGCGAGCTGGAAGGCAGGGAATTCCTCGTATGGATGGTACTCATTTCATCATGGGGATGCGATACTCTCGCATATTGTGCGGGAAGTCTCTTCGGAAAGCATCATCCTTTTAAGGAGCTGTCTCCCAAAAAATCAACCGAAGGCTGCATCGGAGGTATCATCGGAAGTGCCGTGCTGGGACTGATCTTCGGACTTTTGTATGTTAAGAGATTTATGCCCGTTCAGTATGTTGAGTGGAAGGTAGCACTCATCTGCGGAGTGGGGGCGCTTATGGGAATGGTCGGAGACCTTGCGGCTTCCGGCATCAAAAGAAACAACAATATCAAGGATTTCGGACATCTGATCCCCGGACACGGCGGAATTATGGACAGATTCGATTCGATGATCCTTTGCGGACCTGCCGCATACATCCTCACCTATCTGCTTGTTGCGGCAATCTGAACTTTACGGTCAGCCGTAAGGAGTTTTGTCTATGAATATGTTTTTTTCACTCATATGGTTTATCATAATTTTTTCGATAGTTGTCGTATCTCATGAATTCGGTCATTTCATAGTTGCCAAAGCAAACGGCATCAGAGTCAAGGAATTCATGGTCGGATTCGGACCTTCCATCATCAAATTCAAAAAAGGCGATACAACTTATAAGATAAATGTCCTTCCTTTAGGCGGAGCTTGCGTCTATGACGGAATGGATGAAGTCGAGGATTCGGAAGAAGCCGGAGAGGAAGTTCAGGGTCAGATTAAGGACAGATCAAAGTTCTTAAATGCATCACCCTGGTCCAAGCTTGCGACTCTTCTTGCAGGTCCTCTTTTTAATTTCATCCTCGGATTTATCGTTGCTTTCATCATGGTCAACATGATCGTGATCAGAGAGCCTGTAGTGACCGAAGTCATCGAGGGCGGTGCGGCAGAGGCTGCGGGTCTTCAGCCCGGCGATAAGATCACTTCACTGAACGGCGGAAAGATCTATCTGTATGATGAGATCTCTGTTTTCACATCCTATTATCACGGCGGTGATGTACGCGTCGGATATCAGAGAGGTTCGGAATACGGAGAGGTTACCCTTACTCCCGTCTATAATGAGGAATACGGCAGATATCTGATCGGAATTACCAACAATACTTATGTCGAAGAACTTCACGGTTTCGATGCGTTCAGATACACATGGTATGAGATGAGATACAATGTGCTGATGGTATGGAAAGGGCTCGGTGCACTTATCACCGGCAATATCAATCGTGAGAATGTTGCGGGTCCTGTCGGAATGGTCAACATGGTCGGAGACATCATCGAGGAGACCAGTCCCTACGGATGGCAGACCGTTCTTGTAAACATGCTTAATCTTACCCTGTTACTTACAGTAAACCTGGGTATCTTTAATCTGCTTCCCGTTCCTGCACTTGACGGCGGTAGAATTCTTTTTTCACTTGTTGAGATCGTACGCGGAAAGCCCGTACCTCCCAAGAAGGAGGCGTATGTTCACCTCGCAGGCATGGTTCTGCTGCTCATGATAGTCGTCGCCGTATTCTTTAACGATATACACAACATCTTTAACTAGTTTATACACGCAAGTCGAATCGCCGTGCATTGTTTTTCGGGATTCGCTTGTCGCCCCGTCCTCGCGTAGAGGTACTAAGTTCGAACTTCGCGGAGCTCGTTCTCACTAAGTACCTGCGCTCCGGAGGTCCCGAAAAACAAACGCACGACACTTCGCCTCGCTGAGGCATAATTATTTAAAGACTATAGTCTTACATGTGTAGGAGATATAGATGAAAAGAGTATCTGTATTGGGTTCTACGGGTTCGATTGGTACACAGACTCTTGAAGTGGCCAGACAGAATCCTGACAAAATAAAGATAACCGCGCTGGCAGCAGGAACAAACGTGGACCTGATGGAGAAGCAGGTCAGAGAATTCATGCCTGAGATTGCGGTAATGGATGATGAAAAAGCCGCAAAGGATCTTAAAGACAGAATTAAGGATCTGAGCGGTGTTAAGGTTCTGACAGGAATGGAAGGCTCAATGGAAATGGCCGCAGATCCCTGCAGTGATATCATTGTTACTGCCATCGTGGGAATGATAGGAATCAGGCCCACCATAGCTGCGATAGAGTCAGGTAAGGATATTGCTCTTGCAAATAAGGAGACTCTTGTTTGTGCGGGACATATCATCATGCCGCTGGCTAAAGAGAAGGGTATTAAAATCCTTCCCGTTGACAGTGAGCATTCCGCGATTTTCCAGTCACTTCAGGGTTCACCTGCAGATCGCATAGAGAAGATAATCCTTACCTGTTCGGGCGGACCTTTCAGAGGAATGACCAGAGACGAACTTGCTACCAAGACTCCCGAGGATGCACTTAAGCACCCTAACTGGAATATGGGACGCAAGATCACGATAGACAGCGCAAGCCTTGTAAATAAGGGGCTTGAAGTAATGGAAGCCGCCTGGCTCTTTGGCGTTGGTCACGAAAGGGTATGTGTAACGGTTCATCCTCAGTCAGTTCTTCACTCCGCTGTTGAGTTTAAGGACGGCGCAGTAATAGGGCAGATGGGAACTCCCGACATGAAGCTTCCCATCAATTACGCTCTCTTTTATCCGGACAGGATGCCGATGAAATCCGAAAAGCTCGATCTGTTCAAGACCGGTGCACTGACTTTCGAAAAGCCCGACACGGATACTTTCAGGGGACTTGCACTTGCTTATACGGCCGCAGGTATCGGCGGAACTATGCCCACCGTATTTAATGCAGCCAATGAAGAAGCTGTTGCGAGATTCCTTGATCATAAGATCGGATTCCTCGATATCTATGAAGAGATCGAAAGGGCGATGAACGCACATAAGGTTATCGCTGATCCTACGGTTGCACAGATTCTCGATGCGGAGAAGGAAGCAAGGGAGAATGCCTGATTGGAATATCTGACCGGATTATTTAAGACAACCGGACATGTGGTGCTTGAAAAGGCGGATGCCGGAGGAATCTGCGCCGCCATGGCAATATGCGGGGACCTGCCCGTTTCCGGTGAAAAGGAAAACGCAGGCTTAGTTACGGGTGAGCTCAAAGGGAGTCTTGCCCTTTTTTTCACCGGGGATTTCGTAGGCGGCATTTCGAAATACGGAGCTGATTATCTGCAGGCTGCGGTATTCGGTTTCTCAACTTCCCCTGCGGGAAAAGCTCCCATGCTTGGTCCGGGTTCGGAATTCGGAAGCGGAAGCGCCGGAATCCTGGCAGCCGGAGAAAATGCATATGTCTATGTGACCGAAGGCTCCGGCATGTGCATAGTGAGAACCGCGGAGGTCTTCGGTAAAAAGAAATTCGTAAAATGCCTGTCGCAGGAGTTTGGCGGCGAGGATGTGATCGTTTTGTTTTCCGAAACGGTGATACTTGCATGCCCGGAGAAATGGGCGGATGAAGTTTTACTGAATGCTTCGGGCAAAGAAGCGGAAAGTATAATGTCCGTACTGGATACATCGGATATCGCAGATGATGATTCCTTTGACAGACATTTGCGGGAAATTGCAGGTGAAGATTTCAGCGGGTGCATCGGCGCACTTGCGGTTAAATGAAAACAGGGTGAAATATGCGTGTATTTGATGATAAGAAATTAATGGCTTCCGGTTCATTCGGAAATGTCTACAGGGTAAAAAAGGGCGGAGTTTTTTTCGCTCTCAAGGAGATGACGGACAAAAACGTCCGCGACAGGGAAGAGAAGTTTCTGAAGCTGGCAGATCACCCTCTTTTTCCGAAGTTTGAGGATTCTTTTGATGAGGATGGAAAATATTACATCCTTGAAGAATATATCTGGGGAACTTCGCTTGATGAAGCAATCAGCTTAAGGAGCGGATTCGGTCAGCCGGAAGCTATGAAGTTTGCGGTGACGGTTGCGGACGGATTAGCTTATTTGCAGCAGGCGGACGGCAATATTTTGTTCAGGGATCTGAAAGCAGAGAATCTGATCCTTCAGCCGGATGGGGAGATCAGGCTTGTCGACCTCGGAACGGCCTGTTTTCTGGAAGAGGCGGACAATTCCAGGGCAGGAACGGCAGGGGAGAGCGCTCCTGAGCAAATTGACAATAAGTCAAAACAAGGAATGTACTCCGATGTATATGCCTTCGGAACGCTGTTTTACCGCATGCTGACGGGCAAAAAGGCGCCTTCGGGTGAAAAGTATGTTTCCATCAGAAGCGATGATCCGTCTTATTCCGCTTCTTTGGAGCTTCTCATAAGAGAGTGCACTTACAGGGAGGTTTCCGCCAGAATTCCCGATATGTATACGGTTTTGTGCCGGCTTATGGATATCGCCATGCTCACGCCTGCGGGTTATAAGAAGTCCGAGAAGGAAGCTGAAAAGATTCTTGCCGGATTTGACGACAGGGCAGGGGTGGTTTATTCACGAAACATTCAGTCCTAATTGCTTGATTATTGCGTATTCATCGGGTATACTAAACTTTGTCTGCGCAATGCGAAAAGCGCCCGTGAGGCGTTACATTTAATAATTTTAGAAAGCGAGATTTTCAAATGAGTGTTAGTGTCGAGAAACTTGAAGGAAGCAAGATCAAGATGACCATTGAGGTCGCAGCCGAGGAGTTCGATAAGGCTATCAATGCTGCATATAATAAGCAGAAGGGAAGCATCAGCATTCCCGGATTCAGAAAGGGTAAGGCTCCCAAGAACGTAATCGAGAAGATGTACGGCAAAGAGGTATTCTACAACGAGGCTCTCGATGAGCTTATTCCCGATGAGTATGAAAAGGCTTACGACGAGGTTGACGAGGACATCATGTCCAGCCCCAGCTTCGAAGTAGTTCAGGCTGAAGCAGGCAAGCCCGTTATCTTCACTGCAACCGTATGTGTAAGACCCGAGATCGAACTCGGAGATTACAAGGGAATCGAGATTGCTGCAGTTGATACCGTAGTTACCGATGAGGATGTTGAGAAGAAGATCCAGTCCGAGCTCGATAAGGATGCAAGATTTGAGAAGGTAGAGAGACCCGTTGCCGACGGCGACCGTATCAAGCTTGATTTCGAGGGATTTGTAGACGGAGTAGCATTCGAAGGCGGAAAGGGAGACAATTACACCCTTACCATCGGTTCCGGACAGTTCATTCCCGGATTCGAAGAGCAGCTTGTAGGCGCTAAGATCGGTGAGGACGTTGAAGTAAACGTAGCCTTCCCCGAGGATTATCACGAAGATTCACTTGCAGGAAAGGCATCAGTCTTCAAGTGCAAGGTTAATGAGATCGAAGAGAAGAATGTTCCCGCTCTTGATGATGATTATGCATCAGACAAGGGATTTGGTTCCGTTCAGGATTACAAGGATTCCGTTAAGAGCGATCTTGAAGTAGATAAGCTTAACGAGGCAAGAGGCAAGAAGCAGGACGAGGCTATTGCCAAGGTTATCGAGGGTTCCAAGATGGATATCCCCGAGGAGATCTTCGAGACCGAGCAGAAGATGATCATCAGAGATTATCAGCAGAGACTTCAGATGCAGGGTCTTTCATGGGATCAGTACGTTAAGTACACCGGACTTACCCTTGACAGAATGATGGAGCAGGTAAGACCTCAGGCTGAGGACCGTATCAAGTCCCGCCTTGTTCTTCAGGCAGTTGCCGAGAAGGAAGGCATCGAGGCTACCGATGATGATCGTCAGAAAGAGTACGAGTCCATGGCAGAGGCATACCAGCTTGAAGTAGAGAAGGTTAAGGAGATGCTCGAAGCCAAGGGACTTAAGGAACTTAATAACGATATCGTTATCAAGAAAGCTATGGAGTTTGTTACCGACAATGCAAAGGAGGTATAAATGTCAAGTTTAGTACCTTATGTCATTGAGCAAACCTCTAAGGGTGAGCGCTCATATGATATTTATTCAAGACTTTTAAAAGACCGTATTATTTTCCTCGGAGATGAGGTTAACGATGATACCGCAAGTATCGTTGTGGCACAGCTTCTTTTCCTTGAAGCAGAAGATCCCGAGAAGGATATTCACCTTTATATCAATAGCCCCGGCGGATCCGTAACCGCAGGAATGGCTATTTACGATACCATGCACTACATCAAGTGCGACGTATCAACCGTATGTATCGGTATGGCAGCCAGCATGGGAGCATTCCTCCTTGCAGGCGGAGCAAAGGGAAAGAGATATATCCTTCCCAATGCCGAGGTTATGATCCATCAGCCTTCAGGCGGAGCAAAGGGTCAGGCTACCGAGATTGAGATTGCTGCGAAGAACATTCTCCGCACCAAGGAGAAGCTCAACAGGATCCTCGCCGAGAACACCGGCAAGTCCTATGAGCAGATGTGCACCGACACCGATCGTGATAACTGGATGAGCGCCAAAGAGGCTGTAGAGTACGGCCTTGTAGATTCTGTCATCGAAAACCATGACACCGGAGATAAGAAATAATGGCATCCAAGAAAGATAATGACGGAGAAATCAGATGCTCTTTTTGCGGAAAGCTTAAGAAGGACGCAAAGAAGCTGGTTGCGGGCCCTCCCGGAATCTATATCTGTGATGAGTGTATAGGTATCTGTTCGGATATCATCGAAGATGATTTCGACGAAACCGAATATTCATCCGCAGGAAACAGTGAGGAGATCAGGCTTTTAAAGCCCCGCCAGATCAAAGAGTTTCTTGATGAATACGTAATAGGCCAGGAAGACGCCAAAAAGGCCCTTGCCGTTGCGGTTTACAATCATTATAAGCGCGTGACCAATCCTCCCAAGGAAGGTGATGTGGAGCTTCAGAAGAGTAATATTCTGCTCCTCGGACCTACCGGAAGCGGAAAGACTTATCTTGCGCAGACTCTTGCCAAGATAATCAACGTGCCTTTTGCCATTGCAGATGCAACGACACTTACCGAAGCGGGATATGTCGGAGAAGATGTTGAGAACATTCTCCTCAAGCTTATCCAGGCTGCCGATTATGATGTGGCCAGAGCGTCCCACGGAATCGTATATATCGATGAGATCGATAAGATAACCAAGAAGTCCGAGAACGTTTCGATCACCAGAGATGTATCCGGTGAAGGCGTTCAGCAGGCACTTCTCAAGATAGTTGAAGGAACCGTTGCTTCCGTACCTCCTCAGGGCGGAAGAAAGCATCCTCATCAGGAGCTTATACAGATCGACACTACCAATATTCTTTTCATCTGCGGCGGTGCGTTTGACGGACTCGAGAATATCATCGAGACCAGACTCGATCGTAAGGCAATCGGTTTCAATACCGAGGTTACCACCAAGACCGAAAGAGAGATCGGAGAGGTCCTTAAGAAAGTAGAACCTCAGGATCTGATCAAGTTCGGACTTATTCCCGAATTTGTAGGCCGTGTTCCCATTACGGTTACTCTTGAAGGACTTGATAAAGCGGCACTCATGAGGATCTTAAAAGAGCCCAAGAATGCACTTGTCAAGCAGTACAAGAAGCTCTTTGAGATGGACGGGGTCGATCTTGATTTTGAAGATGAAGCACTAGAATCAGTTGCGGATCAGGCTTACGAGCGTAAGACCGGAGCAAGAGGACTCAGATCCATTATGGAGAAATCCATGATGAACGTAATGTATGAGATACCTTCGGATTCAACTATCAAGAGCTGTCTTGTTACAAAAGCTGCAGTCGAGAACGGAGGAAATCCCGAAAAGGCTAAGCTTATCAGAAAGAAAAAAGACGCGGTTTAAAGACATAATAAGAATTATGTGGAACGAGGGGTTGTTCCTTCGTTCCACATTTTTTATAAAAACGTAAGATCAGATGAGGAGAGAAGATGCTTACCGTTAAAAACGCAGAACTTGATACAGTATGCGGTATCACGAGTAAACTTCCCGTTAACGATATTCCGGAACTTGCATTTGCCGGAAGAAGTAACGTAGGAAAGTCTTCGCTTATCAATACCGTTTTATGCAGGAAGAAACTTGCGAGAACTTCATCCGAACCGGGTAAGACAAGGACGATCAATTACTACAAGGTCAGATGTGGTGCGGAAGGTATGGAGGAGGATGTTTATTTCTACCTGGTCGATCTTCCAGGATACGGTTATGCCAAGACATCAATGGCAGAGCGTGCCAAGTGGGGACCGATGATCGAGAAATATCTGCGCATGTCCAAGACACTTAAATGTGTAGTTCTTCTCGTAGACATCAGACATGATCCTACGGGTGATGACAGGCAGATGTATGACTGGATCGTAAAAGCGGGTCTTACGCCGGTTGTTGTTGCCACAAAGGCGGACAAATTAAAGCGCAGTCAGATCGATAAATCGATCAAGAATATAAAGACTGTTCTTAAGATGGAGAAAGATGTGAAGATCCTTCCTTTTTCTGCGGAGACCAAGCAGGGAAGAGAAGAATTATTGGGGATTTTGGAGGAGTTCATCAATGAACGAGGAGAATAAAGAGATATTAACCGAAGAAACAGCTTCCGAGAAGGTCAGCCCTTACGGCGCAGATGAAGCGGGAGTTCAGAAGGGTGATGTCGTAAAGGTTGTCCCCGAGCCTGACAGAATGAAGACAGGAAAAGGTATTACCGGAAGCACTCTTAAGATCATTGCTATAGTCACTATGTTCATAGACCACGTAGGGGCTGCTGTGATCGAGCACTATATGAATATTTTGAATGCAAACGGCGCGGATTATTGCAGGGACCTCATCACTTCAAAAGTACCCGGGTTATGGGCTGAGTGGATGGGTAATCTGGTTGCGGTTCAGAGCATTGATATGCTCTTAAGAGCGATAGGAAGAATCGCCTTCCCCATATTTTGTTTCCTGCTTGTTGAAGGCTTCCTTCATACCAGAAATGTAAAGAAGTATCTTGTCAGACTTTTTATCTTTGCACTGATATCCGATGTTCCCTTCGATCTTGCATTCTTTGCGGAGATCGGACTTAACCATCAGAATGTATTTTTTACTTTGTTCCTCGGAGTATCCGCACTTGCCTGCATCGATTATGTCAGACATAAGGACGCAGACAGTTTGGGCGGCTTCTATAAGTTCCTGGGTAAGATCGGAGTTGTCATAGCGGGAGTGCTGGGCGCACTCGCAGCCGTAACCAGTATGCTGTCCGTTGCCGGTATGATCCTTGCCATGTTCCTCCCTATCAGCGAATTGATTCCGACTTTGATATTGGGATTTATCGGAGGCATTGCGGCGTATATCCCTGTTACACATAAATGGGATGAGGAAAAGAAGATCAAATTATCGGTGGCACTCTTTGCTACTTTGTTCTTCTTTACACTGGCTGAGGTTATGCACACCGACTACGGCGGGTGGGGAGTGCTCGCGGTAATCGCCATCTATGCATTCCGAAATGCAAGAAGCAACGGATTCGTCTGGGGAGTTACTGCTCTTACCACAATGAATCTGTTTGAAGGTGTGGCATTCCTTGATCTCCTTTTCGTAAGATTCTACAACGGAAAACGAGGAAGACAGATGAAGTATTTCTTCTATGCATTCTATCCGGTGCATCTGTTTCTGCTGTTCCTTGTGAGATATTTTATTTTGGGATTTTAATATTCCGGCGAGTCGAGGGCTTCCTTTGACTCGCCTTTTTTACTCTGATAAATAGAGGATAACCGAAATGGAATACAGATTGGGAACAAGACAGGATTTAGATGCGATCTGCGAGCTGATAAAACTGGCCATGCGGTATTGTCCGATGAACAGCTTCTTGAATATCTGGACTCTATAGAAAAGAAAATCCTACGGGACGAGGGGGATGTATAGTGACACCGAAGTATAAACTGGAGTTTATGTTTGATTGGGGAAGCGGCACGTGTGTATGGAGTGCCAACGATGAAGCAAAAGAGAAGTTTGGCAGCTATCCCATCGGGACACATGATTTGTCTATATCCGATGATTTAAAAGAGATTCTGGATGCTTTGATAGACTTCTATCAATTGTCTATGGATTTTGAAAAATCAAACGGGGATCTTCTGTGGAATAAGGAGCAAATTGAAGACTTTAGAGAATCGACCCAAGAAGCATATGAAGCCTTATGCGAGGAGTTGGGATCTGAGTATGAAATCGAGCTGATTCCGGATGATTTTGGGGAAGCGTTTGAAGAAAAAAACTCCGGTTCCGGAATTAATATATTTTTGGAAGATGATGAGTTGAAAATCTCCGGAAGTATTGATCTTGGTTATATAGGTTTGTTCGAAGGCTCACAGATAGAGATTGATGATACGTTGGAGGATATCAGAGAATGGGATATCGTCTCCGATAATCTTGATGAGGATTGCTCTGACGAAGAACTTATTGCGTTCTTAAATCGCTATTTCAATGATTTTGTCGGTAAGATAAGTTGCAATATAGAGAATATAAACGGAGCATTTTTGCTGCATGTTTTTATGGATATGGACAGCTGCGAATGTAATTTCACTGTTATAGATGATCTGTTTATTGAGGATAAACTTTTCTATGGCAATGAGGAGGATATTGCAGAGATCTATAATCCGGTCAGAGAGGGATTAAATAATCTGTCTCCTTACCTTGAAACACCCAATGATGGCAGTATTCCCAAGGGACATATATTGACCGTTCTGAAATCATTTTATCCGATGTTTAATTTCGATGCATTTCTTGCAAATATCATTCCTGAGTGTATCGGTCTTCATGATGGTGAAATATCATTCCAGTGTTCCGATGATTTTGATAACGCAATCCTGTGTGGAGCGTATGGTGTTCTGGATGAGGAATTGTGTATCAATGATTGGCATAATTTTTAGCTAATAATGACAATTTTGCCGGGGGTTAATTTGAACTTATATAACGAATTTAAGAATAGGAAAAATTATGCATTATGCATGAATTCATGGAAATACGTGCCGGTTATACTGATAAAACAATAAGGGTATATCAGGCGTATAACAAACAAATAGCAGAAGAAGCCGTAAGCCTCGGAACATTCGGTTCTCATTTCAGCATGAACCGAATGACTTGGATCAAGCCTTCCTTTTTATGGATGATGTATCGCTGCGGCTGGGGTGAAAAAGAAAACCAGGAGCATATATTAGCCATAGATATTACCAGGGATGGTTTTGACAAGGCTGTGACTTCTGCTGTTATATCGTCCTATTCGGAAAGCCTCGGTATTTCAAAAGAGAAGTGGCAGGAACTTGTAAAAGCATCTGATGTCAGAGTGCAATGGGATCCCGAAAAAGATATCAACGGAAAAAATCTGCTTTATCGTTCACTTCAGCTTGGTCTGAGAGGAAAGGCTTTATACGAATATGTTAATGAATGGATTGTCAGTATTACGGATATAACGGATTATGTTAAAAATCTGAACAGATTGCGATTGGCAGGAGAATCCATCGACAATCTGCTTCCTAAGGAAGAAATATATTTGATTAAATAGAAACGGAAGAATAATGGAACAGGAAATTATATTAAACATACATTACACGGCTCCTCAGGATATATGGGATAAAATAGGAAAAGTATATGAAAGCATGCCATATTGGAGCGGTTATGATTGCGGTCCCCACTGGAAAGGTGATGATATAGATATTGTAGCGTCCGTGGAACCCGGCGGACTTCAGATATACGGAACAATGCCTGATGGTATATGGACCGAATGGTGTTCTGATTTAATTAAGCGACTTTCCGAAGCAGTGGGATATGAAGTCGGAAATCCTGAAGATGGATATGAGTTCAAGTATTGGAAAGGCTAAATCCTTTAATTGTGAACCCGAATACAAAGGTAAAAGCGTTGTTCCCAGTAAAATCACTATCACTTCAGGCAAAGACGGGGTAGATGTGTTTAAACAGACCATTGAAGTATGGTAAGGGAGATAAATTATGACTGATCTTAACGTTGTATATAAAAGTGTTCTTGAAGCGGATAAGGCTGCTGTAGTTATCTGTGACCTTGACCATAAGATCATCTATATGAATCCGGTGGCAATCAGCAGATATGAGAAGTGGGGCGGTAAGAACTTGGTCGGACAAAGCCTCCTTAATTGCCATAATGAAAAATCACGAGAAATGATCCTTAAGGTGCTGGAGTGGTTCAAGGAATCTAAGGATAACAACATAGTGTACACGTCTTATAATGAAAAAGAAAACAAAGATGTGTATATGGTAGCACTCAGAAATGATGACGGCGAATTGATCGCTTATTATGAAAAGCACGAGTACCGAAATCGTGAAACCATGAAGATGTACAACATTTGATCATTTATAGCCTCATGCGAGTTTCAGCGCTTCTTTAGCAACTGAGGGGGCTAATAAAATCCTCAGAAAATGCAATCTATTAGCCCAATCCCGGCTTAGAGCCCTCTTGGCAACTGAGGTGGGCTAATATACCCCTCAGAAACTTCAACTTATTAGCCCACACCGCAGAAAACGACCGGAAAAGTCCAATCAAGAACAGTTATTATCTGACCAAGGCATAAAATCACATATTTCATTGTAAAAACCGCATAAAAACAGTAAAATGTACTGAGTTGTACCCTTTAGGGTAAGTGCGATCGTTATGGGGTTGTGAAATGGATAATTCTAAGCAGCAGGAGGTTCCGCTCTATAGCGCCCTCGAGAAGTTCAGACGTCTCAGAGTGGTACCTTTCGATGTTCCCGGTCATAAGAGGGGACGCGGAAATAAAGGTTTGGTTGACTTTCTCGGACAGCAGTGTGTCGAGATAGATGTTAATTCAATGAAACCGCTTGATAATCTGTGCCATCCGGTATCTGTTATCAAGGAAGCAGAAGAGCTTGCGGCCGATGCCTTTGGTGCGGCACATGCTTTCTTTATGGTGGGAGGAACCACCGGAGCTGTTCAGAGTATGGTCTTTACCGCCTGCAAAAGGGGCGATAAGATCATTATGCCCAGAAATGTACATAAAAGCGCGATCAACGCACTCGTTCTGTGCGGTGCTATACCCGTATATATAGATCCGAAGGTCGATACCGCTCTGGGTATCCCTCTCGGAATGGAGATAGAGGATGTCAGAAAGGCTGTAAGGGAGAATCCCGATGCCAAAGCCATCCTTATCAACAATCCTTCTTATTACGGCATTTGTTCCGATCTTCAGTCCATAGTAAATCTTGCCCATGAAAACGGCATGCTTGCTCTGGTTGATGAAGCACACGGAACTCATCTGTATTTTGGTGACAATCTGCCTCTTAACGGTATGGCAGCAGGCGCCGATATGTCAGCTGTATCCATGCATAAATCAGGCGGATCTCTAACGCAAAGTTCGCTTCTTCTTATCGGAGAGGGTGTAAACGAGGGATATGTCAGCAACATTATCAATCTTACACAGACAACAAGTGCTTCCTATCTGCTTCTCGGAAGTCTTGACATAAGCCGCAGAAATCTCGCCCTTCACGGAAAAGAAAGCTTTGCCAAGGTTTGTGAGATGGCTCAGTATGCCAGAAGCGAGATCAATGAGATCGAAGGATATTATGCGTTCGGCTCGGAACTTATAAACGGCGGAAGCGTATATGCATTCGATGAGACCAAACTTGTAATAAACACAAGAGGAATAGGACTTACCGGAATCGAGGTATATGACCTTCTCCGCGAAGAGTACGACATTCAGATGGAGTTCGGTGATCTCTCAAATGTTCTTGCATATATCTCGATCGGTGACAGGCTTCAGGATATCGAGCGCCTTGCGGGAGCACTTGATGATATCGCAAGACTTTATTCAAGGCCTCAGGAGAATTTCTTTTCCGCAGAGTATGTTACTCCTATAGTAAAGGCAACACCTCAGGAAGCATTTTATGCAGAGAAAATAAAACTTCCCCTGGACGAGACTGTAGGCAGAATCTGTGCCGAGTCGGTTATGTGTTATCCCCCGGGAATCCCGATACTTGCACCCGGTGAGGAGATAACAAGCGAGATACTTGAATATATAAAAGCAGCCAAAGAAAAAGGCTGTTCCATGCAGGGACCCGAAAGCGAAGATATATCGGAGCTTTGTGTACTGAAGTAAGGAGCGAATCGAAAGGCAGAAACTATGGCTAAAAATCAGATGGAATACTGGTTTGAAGAGATGCACACTTCCAACGTGAAGATGGCTATCCGCGTTGATCAGCACCTCTACAGCGGAACCAGTGAATTCAGAAGAATAGATGTTTTTGATTCTCCCGAGTTCGGCAAGTTTCTTACCTCCAACGGTAATGTTATCTTTTCCGAGCAGGAAGAGTTTACTTATGATGAGATGATCGTGCATGTTCCCATGGCAGTTCATCCCGATGTAAAAAGAGTTCTCGTGATTGGTGGAGGAGACGGAGGCGTTGCAAGAGAGCTTTCCCACTACAAAGAGATCGAGGTTATAGATATCGCGGAGCCGGACAAGATGTTCGTGGATGTATGCCGTAAATATTTCCCCGACAATGCCATCGGACTTGAGGATGTAAGAGTAAGGATCTATTACGAGGATGGCCTCAGATTCCTCAGAAGATGCAAGGATAAATACGACCTTATCATCAATGATGCAACCGATCCTCTCGGACATGAGGCAGGACTTTTCACCAAAGAGTTTTACGGCAACTGCTTCAAGGCTCTTCACGAAGACGGCATCATGGTTTACCAGCACGGAAGCCCGTTTTTTGATGAGGATGAGGAAAACTGCAGGGCCATGCACAGGAAGGTATGCAAGTCCTTCCCCATAACAAGAGTTTATCAGGCACACATTCCCACATGTCCCGCAGGTTACTGGCTGTTTGGTTTTGCATCTAAGAAATACCATCCGCTGAAGGACTTCGATCCCGAGCGCTGGGAAAAGAGAAAGATAAAAACCTGGTATTACACAACACACTTACACAAGGGAGCATTTATGCTTCCCAAGTATGTCGAAGATATGTTGATGGAAGAAGAGTAAGGAGATTTGATATGAGCAGATTACTGGTTATAGGTTGCGGAGGAGTTGCACAGGTTGCAATCCAGAAGTGCTGTCAGAACAGCGAGACTTTCACTGAGATCATGATCGCCAGCAGAACCGCAAGCAAGTGTATTGACCTTAAAGAGAAAATAGAGAAAGCGGGAACTACCGTCAAGATCACAACAGCTACGGTTGATGCGGATTCCAAGGATGAGCTTGTTAAGCTTATCAGTTTTTATAAGCCCGATGTTGTTCTGAATGTTGCACTTCCTTATCAGGATCTTGCCATCATGGATGCCTGCCTTGAGAGCAAGGTGGACTACGTCGATACCGCTAACTATGAGCCCGAAGATACGGACAATCCCGAGTGGAGAGCCGTTTACGAAAAGCGCTGCAAGGAAAAGGGCTTTACCGCATACTTTGATTACAGCTGGCAGTGGGCTTATGAAGATCGTTTCAAGGAAGCGGGACTTACCGCACTTCTCGGAACAGGCTTTGATCCCGGTGTCACAAGCGTATTTACCGCATATGCCGCAAAGCATTATTTTGACGAGATCGATACCATCGATATTCTGGACTGTAACGGCGGAGATCACGGATATCCTTTTGCTACAAACTTTAACCCCGAGATCAATCTTCGCGAAGTTTCCGCAAACGGAAGCTACATGGAAAACGGCAAGTGGGTTGAAACAAAGCCCATGGAAATTAAGAGAGTATATAACTTCGATCAGGTCGGAGAAAAGGACATGTACCTTCTTCACCACGAGGAGATCGAAGCTCTCGGAAGAAATTTCCCGAATGTTAAGAGGATCAGATTCTTCATGACCTTCGGACAAAGCTATTTAACACATATGAAGTGCCTTGAGAATGTGGGTATGCTCTCAACAAGCCCCATCAATTTCGAAGGACATGAGATCGTTCCCATTCAGTTCCTCAAAGCTCTTCTTCCCGATCCTGCAAGCCTCGGCCCCAGAACCGTAGGTAAGACCAACATCGGATGTATCTTTACCGGAAAAAAGGACGGCAAAGAACGTAAGATCTACATCTACAATGTATGCGACCATCAGGAATGCTATAAGGAGCTCGGCAGCCAGGCTATCAGCTATACAACCGGTGTCCCCGCAATGATCGGTACCGCTCTTGTAGCAAAGGGAATCTGGAAAAAGCCCGGTGTATTTACCACAGATCAGTTTGATCCCGATCCTTACATGGAAATGCTTAATGAATACGGACTTCCCTGGGTAGTAGATGAAAATCCCGTACTCGTGGAGTAAAGATGAATAGAAATGAACTCAGAACCCCTTCCTACATCGTGCAGGAAGGGGCTCTTAAGCACAATCTGGAAATATTGAAAAAGGTCCGTGAGACTTCCGGCTGTAAGATCCTTCTTGCTCAGAAGGCTTTTTCAATGTACCGTACATATCCTCTTATTGCAGAGTACCTTGACGGTACAACGGCTTCGGGAATATTTGAAGCAAGGCTCGCCGATGAGGAGTTTGCATGCCCGGACGGCAGCAGGCGTGAGAACCATGTATTCGAGCCTGCTTTTCATGTGGATGAGATGAAAGATCTGTGCAAGATCTGTTCGCATATCTATTTTAATTCCATTTCGCAGCTTGAACTTCACAGGCCTGTGTGGGAGCCATATCAGAAGGCAGGCAAAGTAAAGATCGCACTTCGCATCAATCCCGAGTTCTCAACTCAGGAGGGTCATGAGATATACGATCCCTGCAGCAAAGGATCACGACTCGGTATCAGAAAAGCAAATCTTCCCGAGAAACTTCCCGAAGGTGTTACCGGTCTTCATTTCCACACCATGTGCGAGCAGAACGTTCAGCCCTTAATTGATACATTTGCATCCGTTGAGGAAAACTTTTCTCAGTATCTTAAGCAGGTATCCTGGATCAACATGGGCGGCGGTCATCATATAACAAGGGATGATTATGAGGTCGATAAACTTGTAGCATTTTTGAAAGATGTGAAAGAACGCTATGGTTTTGATATCTATCTTGAGCCCGGAGAAGCAATAGCACTCAATGCAGGAACACTTATCACCACCGTGATGGATATAGTTGATTCCGATGATATCCCAACTCTTATCATGGACGCATCGGCATCATGCCATATGCCGGATGTTATCGAGATGCCCTATACTCCTCCTCTTGAGGGAGCGCTTGAATCAAAACCCGGCTGTGAGCCCTTTGAAGGCGGCGAAGGCATATGGGTAAGACTTGCATCGAGAACGTGCCTTGCAGGGGATATCATAGGCATTTACAGGCTGCCTGAGATGCCTAAGTCAGGCGACATACTTACATTTAATGACATGGCCATTTACAGCATGGTCAAAAACAATACATTCAACGGAATGCCTCTTCCCGACATTGTGCTTGAGAAGGATGTAAATTCCGATGACAGATATGAACCGGTCAGGCGTTTCGGTTACGAAGATTTCAAGGAGAGGCTTTCATGAACGGAGATGTCAGATTTCCCGCAGAATTTGAGCCCCATCTCGGAACACTGATGATCTGGCCCGAAAGGTCCGGCAGCTGGGGTAAGGATAAATCCGGTGCAGAGAAGGCATTTACGGATGTTATTTCAAGCATTCTCAAAGTCGAGAACATGTATCTGATCGTAAGTCCCGGTAAAAGAAAGTACGTATCAGATAAGATCTCTGCAGTTTCGGAAGATACCGACAAGCTTTTTATAATTGAAGCAGAAACGGATGATTCCTGGGCAAGGGATACCGGTCCTACTTTTATCAAAGGCAGTGACGGAAAGCGTCTTGCGGTTAACTGGACCTTTAACGCATGGGGCGGCGAAGTTGACGGTCTTTATGCCAGGTGGGACAGGGATAATGCCATAGCTAAGATGTTTGCTTCATACCTGGGTGATGAAGTGGCAGATGCGGAACCCTTCGTGCTGGAGGGAGGAAGCATTCATACGGACGGAGAGGGAACACTTATGGTTACTGAGAGTTGTCTTCTTTCTCCCGGAAGAAATCCGGATCTGTCCAAAGAAGAGATTGAAAAAACTCTTAAAAAGTTCCTCGGTATTGAAAAGGTTTTGTGGCTTCCCCGCGGCATCTACATGGATGAAACCAATGAGCATGTGGATAATGTCTGCGCTTTTATCCGTCCCGCGGAAGTGGTTCTTGCATGGACCGATAATCCGGATGATCCTCAGTACGAGCTTTCACGGGCGGACCTTGATTATCTTTTAAATGAAACGGATGCCAAGGGGCGTAAGATAAAGGTTCACAAGCTTCCCATTCCCGATGTGCCCGTTTGCTGCACGAAAGAGGATATAGACAATTATGTATTCGAGCCCGGCGAGGATGAAAGAGAAGTGGGTGAAAGACTGGCCGCATCTTACGTGAATTTCTATTTTGCAAACGGAAGAGCTTTGGTTCCTCAGTTTTGCGGTGATAATAAAGCAAGTGATGAAAGAGCTGTAAATATCCTTAAGGAACTTCTTCCTGAAAAGAAGATCGTTCCGATAGATGCAAGGAGTATTTTGCTCGGTGGCGGGAATATCCACTGTATAACACAGCAGATTCCTGCGGTTTAAGGAAAGGGTTAGATATGTCTGAAGTAAAAGTTGCTGCTGTTCAGATGAGCATGACAAGGGTGGTTTCGGAGAATATCGAAAAAGCAGAGCGTCTTGTCAGAAGGGCAGCGGGAGACGGAGCAAAGATCATTCTTCTTCCCGAACTGTTTGAAAGGCAGTATTTTTGCCAGGAGAGGCGCTATGATTATTATGAGTTTGCAAAGCCTGTAGAGGATAATGATGCTGTTAAGGCACTTATTAAAGTATCCGAAGAGCTCTCTGTAGTGCTTCCTGTCAGTATATATGAAAGAGCCGGCACGGTACTTTATAACACGGTTGTGATGCTCGATTGCGGTAAGAATCTTGGAATCTACAGAAAGACCCATATTCCCGACGATCATTTCTATCAGGAGAAGTTTTATTTTACCCCCGGAGATACGGGCTTTAAGGTATTTGATACTTCATACGGCAAGGTGGGTATCGGGATCTGCTGGGATCAGTGGTTTCCCGAGACCGCAAGAGCCTTGGCACTTAAGGGGGCTGATATAATCCTGTATCCTACAGCAATCGGAAGCGAACCCGTGCTCGGAGGAGACAGTTCAGGTCACTGGATGAGAACGATGCAGGGACATTCTGCGGCAAATATCATTCCCGTCGCGGCGGCAAACCGTTACGGAACTGAAGAGGTTGAACCTACAGCGGAAAACGGAGGACAAAAGAGCAGCCTTTGCTTCTACGGAACAAGCTTTATGACCGATGAAACGGGAGATGTTCTGACCAGAGCGGGAAGAGACGGAGAGGAGATTCTCACTGCAAACTATGACTTTGAGATGCTCCGTAACAAGAGACTCGAGTGGGGAATCTTCAGAGACAGAAGACCCGAGATGTATAAGTAACAGAAAAAGAGGATGGCTCAGCCATCCTCTTTTTAGGTTCGTGTCTTACTGAATATATTTATCTATATTCAAACGGTTTATTACTTCTGGACAGTAACGTTAACTGCGCGCTCCTTGCCCTTAGCTTCGTCAACTTCGATATCGAAGGTAACGGTAGCTCCCTCGTCGAGAGTCTTGTATCCATCAGAGTTGATGCCGGAGAAGTGTACGAATACGTCCTTTCCTGATGCCTCGTCGGTGATGAATCCATAACCCTTAGATGCGTTAAACCACTTGACAGTTCCTTTGTTCATTTAGTGCCTCCTTGAAAGACTGGGGACTTTCCCCTCTTAAATACTGGGTCTTATGACCCGTTAATGATACGGGTATGCGAGAAATAAAAAAAATCTCACATACTTTTGTAAATCATCACAGCAGAGCAGAAGTGATTTACAAAAACATGTGAGATCACACCCGGTACCAGAATCCTTAACAAATATATCACCCTAGTTATAAAAAGTCAACGAAAATGCTGATAAATACTGAATTTTCTGTGGCTCAAGCGATATATAATAAACGTTATAAACTTTACGATAATATCCTATCGTAAGACGTTCATTTCTTCAAGTGTATTACCAAAACTGTCATTTGTCAGATAGTAGCAATTACTTCCTGCCCATCCCGTTCCGGAGAGATTAAAAGGGTTCTGAATGTAGTATGGAGATACGATTTTCGGAAGTGCATTTTCGGATTCAGACGATGTTGAGGTAATGTAATAAATTCCCGGGAGGCCGCTTGCAGAGCCACTTCTGAGGGATTTGACACATTCCGAAAATTTAGTTCCGTCCATCAGATAAAAGGGTGTGAGAGTGGGAGCAATACCTGCTGCAATATACCTTAGATCGGTTCCGTTATATGCATTGTTTTCTACATAAACTTCTTCTGCTCCGGAGGCATAGCAATAGGTTGTGACACTCTGGAAAGTGAGTTCTATGCGGTTCATGTAATTAATGGATTTTGCGAATATTACATAAGGATATCCGTAGTTTTCCCAGATGTTATCTTTGAATGTAAGATGCATGTCGGTTCCGGCATAAGTTAATGTATCGGGATCATGAACATAGAGAATTCCCGCTTCTCCTACGGAACGGATATAGCAGTTATAGAAAGATGCACTGAAATGATCGCGCATTCCCATGCCTATGCAGTTATTGTTTTCGGAAATGATACTGCAGTTGTTGAATACGATTGAATGTCCGTATTCGTAATCATCATCGATGTGGATGACATATCCCGAGAAATAATCGTCCAGATTATCGGGTGTGATAACGGCCTCATTGATGCTTCGTGAAGCGGCGGGCTTTTTGGGTTTGTAACCGTAGAAAGTAAGATTGCAGAAAAGACCTGCAGCTCCGTTAAGTACAGGTGTCGAATAAACGGAGGTGTCGTATTTTATTATACAGGAAGCTTTGTCCAGACCAAGCAGGATGATATCTTTATTTCTGATATCAAGGCTTTCGTTATATTCACCGGGGAAGATTACGATCATATCACCGTCGGAAGCTGCATTTACCGCATCCATGATATTTTCGAATGCACCGGCCCTTCCGTCTTTTGAAACAGCCAGGAGATTGCTTCCCGATACATTGGTCAGTGCCCTGACAGGTGCAAGAGCGTCTGTCTCCATGGCGGATGAATTTATCTTACACATAAAAAGAGACCCGAAGAACAAGGTCAGTGTAATAAGCGTCTTTATTATTTTTTCTGAGATCATATGTCTGTTCATAGACCATATTTTAATGTAAATGCCTGTTGCGGACAAGTCTTTTCATATAAGAATCGCGTGAAAAGCTCTTTATCAGTATGCTGTCGTAATCATCTTTATAATGGGATTTACAGCGGATTTAGCCTGCACAAAGTCTTAAACTGTGCTTAAACAATACTTAAATAATTTCATGTATGATATCGGGATAATATATGATATAATACATCCCGATGGGCAATCTGAAAGGCCATATCATTATGAATTAACATTTCAGGAGGAAAACAAATGAAAACATGTCCTAAGTGTGGAGCTCAGGTAGCAGATGATGCAGGATTTTGCACAGTATGCGGATTTAACTTTGGTGCAGCAGCAGGAGCAGCTCAGGGAGCACCTCAGGGAGCGCCTCAGCCTCAGTATCAGCAGCCTCAGTACCAGCAGGCACCCGTAGCACCTTCACATCCCCTTTATGCACCCGTAAATCCCTGCGATAAGGCTCTCGGAATCGTAGCAGTTATGTTCGGATTCATCGGTGTTATCGTTGCTTACTTCGGAGGAGATTATAACGGACAGAGATCTGATTATCTCAGATTCTATGCTAATGAGGGTCTTGTACTTTCTCTCTTTGCTCTCATCGGAATCGTTCCTTTCATCGGATGGATCTGGATTGTTTTCAACTTTGTTTGCATGATCATCGCTATCGTTAACGCTTGCAAGGGCGTTACCAAGCCTGTTCTTTTCTACGGCACCATCAGAATCATCAAATAATTCTGAGCAAATAGCGTATAAAAAGACTTTCGACCAAACGGCCGAAAGTCTTTTTTTGCGTGACAGGGGGTCCGACCCCTGTCACGTTATTTAACGCTTGCTACGTACTTACCGTCCCGGATATCTATCAGGATGGTCTCGCCTTCCTGAACCTTGTCTTCAAGCAGGAACCTTGCTGCGAGGGTCTCGACATGCTTCTGGAGATAACGCTTGAGAGGTCTTGCTCCGTATACGGGATCGTAAGCGGAATCGATGATCTGCTGCATTGCGGCATCGGTAAGTTCGAGGTTGATGTCACGGTCCGCAAGTCTGTTATCGATATCCTTAACGAGGAGTCTGATGATACCGCTCAAGTTATCCTTGGTAAGAGGCTTGAACATGATGATCTCGTCAAGTCTGTTGAGGAATTCGGGGCGGAAGTGTGCCCTTAATTCATCCATTACATTATCCTCTGCACCGGATTCGATATTTCCGTCATCATCAATTCCGTCGAGCAGATATCTTGCCCCGATATTGGAGGTCATGATGATTATGGTGTTCTTAAAGTCCACGGTCTTACCGTGGGAATCGGTTATACGTCCGTCATCGAGCACCTGGAGAAGTACGTTGAACACATCGGGTGCTGCCTTTTCGACTTCGTCAAAAAGTACGACGCAGTAAGGCTTTCTTCTGACAGCTTCGGTAAGCTGACCGCCTTCGTCATAACCTACGTATCCGGGAGGAGCTCCGATGAGCCTTGAAACACTGTGTTTCTCCATATATTCGGACATGTCGATCCTTACCATGTTGCTCTCGTCGTCGAAGAGTGCGGCTGCAAGGGACTTGGCAAGCTCTGTTTTACCTACGCCGGTGGGTCCGAGGAACAGGAAAGAACCGATTGGCTTTTCGGGATCCTTTATTCCTGCTTTTGAACGGATGATAGCTTCCGTAACTTTGGTGACCGCTTCATCCTGTCCGCATACTCTCTTATGGAGTTCTTCATCGAGGTGGAGAGTCTTGGTCCTCTCGCCTTCCGTAAGCTTGGCTACGGGAATGCCGGTCCACTTGGATACTATGCGGGCGATCTCTTCATCGGAAACTTTCTCTCTTACAAGTTTGTTATCCTCTGTCTGAGTGCTTTCCGCTTCTTCAAGCTCTTTCTTAAGTGCGGGGAGAGTGCCGTATGAAAGCTCTGCGGCTTTCTCAAGGTCACCCTTTGTCTGTGCGATCACAATCTGCGAATTGACCGCATCGATCTCTTCACGAAGCTTGCTGAGCTTTCCGGCAGCGTTCTTTTCGTTGTCCCACTGGGCTTTCTGCGATTCAAAGTTTTCTTTTAACTCTGCGAGTTCCTTCTGAAGATCTTCGAGACGCTCTTTGGAAAGATTGTCTTCTTCCTTCTTAAGCGCGGTCTCTTCAATCTGAAGCTGCAGGATCTTACGGTTCATCTCATCAAGCTCCGCGGGAAGTGAATCCATCTCGGTCTTGATAAGAGCACAAGCTTCATCCACAAGGTCTATTGCTTTATCGGGAAGGAATCTGTCGCTGATGTAACGGTTGGAGAGTACGGCGGCGGAAACAAGCGCGTTGTCCATGATCTTAACGCCATGGTAAACTTCGTAACGCTCTTTGAGTCCTCTGAGGATCGATATCGTATCTTCAACGGTGGGTTCCTCAACCATAACAGGCTGGAAACGTCTTTCGAGTGCCGCATCGGTTTCGATATACTGACGATACTCATCAAGTGTCGTTGCACCTATGCAGTGGAGCTCGCCTCTTGCAAGCATGGGCTTGAGCATGTTTCCCGCATCGAGCGCACCGTCCGTTTTACCCGCACCGACGATCGTATGGAGCTCATCTATGAAAAGAATGATCTGTCCGTCTGACGCCTTGACTTCATCGAGAACAGCTTTAAGTCTTTCCTCGAATTCGCCTCTGTACTTGGCACCTGCGATAAGTGCGCCCATGTCGAGTGCGAAGATCTTTTTGTCCTTGAGATTATCGGGAACATCACCGCGGACTATACGCTGTGCAAGACCTTCAACAACCGCTGTCTTACCTACACCGGGTTCACCGATGAGGACGGGGTTATTCTTTGTTTTACGTGAAAGAATGCGTACGACATTTCTGATCTCTGAATCCCTGCCGATAACGGGATCGAGCTTCTGGTCACGTGCCTTTTCGACAAGGTCCTGTCCGTATTTTTCAAGTGTGTCATATGTGGCTTCGGGATTGTCCGAAGTGACTCTCTGATTGCCGCGTACCTGGGAGAGTGCCATGAGGAAGCGCTCCCTTGTGATGCCGTATTCTTTGAAGATTTCCTTCATGGTACGTGAAGGATATTTGATCATCGCAAGGAAAAGGTGCTCGACCGAAACGTACTCGTCACCCATTGCTTTTGCTTCGTCTTCGGCAAAAGTAAGGACCTTGTTAAGATCCTGACTTATATGCATCTGTCCCGCACCGCTTCCGGATACCTTCACGCACTTGGCAAGGTAATCATCGGCTGTCTGAACGAAGTGCTCCTTATTGATCTCCATCTTCTCGATAAGCTTAAGGATCAGCGAATCGTCAATCTGAAGAAGGCTCACGAGGAGATGTTCCTGCCCGAGCTCCTGATTGCCGTATTCGGTACCGAGCTTCTCGATGCCGTTGATGGCTTCTATGGATTTTTGCGTAAATTTCTGTATATTCATATCTGCCTCCTTTTCAGGATGGAATAATACTTTGTTTGAACTGTTCTATTAGGAATATAACACAGATAAAAAAGAAAACAATATCCTAATTATAAAATTTCGGAAAAATTAAGTGCATTCATGTACAGGTCATTAAATGAAGGATCCCGGGCAAGATTGATGACTTCGGGTTCTGACTCTATGCGCTTTCCCGCAGCATACAGGAGCGCACCTTTAAGCGAAGTGTTTCCGCCTGATACGCATTTGGAAGAGAGGGCATCCGGAATAAGCCCTATTGCCGATGCATCCGAAGGCTTAAGGAAATATCCGAATCCGCCTGCAAGTATTACTTCATCTATATCATCTGCACTGACACCTGCATGATTGCAGATTATCCTGATCCCCGCATATATGGCGCCCTTTGCAAGCTGGAGCGCTCTTATGGAATCCTGCGTGATATGTACGCTTCCTATATCGATCCCTTCATCAAAATAAGGATCTGTAAGAAGTCCCGTCCGATCAACTGCTTTCTCTTTAAGAAGGCGTGATGTGAGACTGATCATATCAGCGCCCCATATTCCTTTACACGGACCGCCTTCAAATGCAGGCCCTGCTGCGGTTGCGGTGACATAGAGTTTATCTTTGTTTCCGAGTGCGATCTCACCGTTTGTTCCTAGGTCGCACAGAATCCTGTATTTATCGGAAGAGAGCATTTTTGATGCAAGTACGCCCGCGTAGATATCGCTTCCGACAAATGCCGAAAACCCGGGAAGGATATGTGCCTCGTATTTTTTTCCGCCTGCGGAAAAGAAAACAGAATCCTCGCTTATGTGCGCAGCCTTAAAGGGCGCCGTTCCGAGTTCCGAAGGGGAAAGACCTCTGAGCAGATAGGTCATCGTGGTGTTTGCGGAGATGAAGATCTTTGCTTCTGAAATGACTTCTGCCCGTGCAAAGCTTTTTATTCCGTTTCCGATCTCATCAAGCACAAGGGACTGCATGGAGCTCAGTTTATCCGGATCGGAACCTGCCGCAATCCTTGAGATCACGTCCGCGCCGTATTTTCCCTGAGGGTTTAAAACGGAATATGTATCAAGAACGGAACCCGTTTCACTTACAAATGCCATGGCAATCGTCGTGGTTCCGATATCAACTAAGATGACGGGAGATGAGAGGTTTACTTTTTCTTCATCAGCATCCGAAAAAGAGAGAATCCTGGTCTCTCTTTTAACGTCACCGAAACATCTTCCGCAACCTGTGCAAATTGTGCATCTGTTTCCCGTTTTCATACCCGTTTATGATATCACAAAAAGTATCATTTTTACGCGGTTTGTAGTAAAATATAATGCATATTTCATTAGTTAAAAACCAATCGGAGATATATATGTCACAGAAACAATTTGATGATCTCAGAAAATTATATGACACCTTCGAATACAGAAAATTCGAAACAAGGATTGAGGACGGAGAACTCTTTGTAAGATACAGATTCTCCATTCCCGGACTTCGCGATTTCATGCCCGAGTGGAGATTTCCTCTGGGCGAGGGAAAGGCAGATCTTGAAGATCCTATTTTGAGAACTCTTATTTTCTCTCTCGGAATGGTTGAAACCATCAGCTATTACAAGACCGTCTGCCCCGAGAAGGTTGTAATTAAGTGCGGCACTTTATCCGCAGCCCAGAAGGACTGGTGGAGAAAGCTTTACTATAACGGACTAGGAGAATTCCTCTACAGAAACGGTATTACCGTATCCGCGGACAGACTGGTAAGATTCGAGTGCACTACCACAACGGATGATGAACCTTCCGTTCTTCATGACGATAAGACTTATTCGGGATGCCTTGTTCCCGTAGGCGGCGGTAAGGACTCCGTCGTAAGCCTTGAGCTTTTAAAGGGTGAGGACATCACGACTTACGTCGTAAATGAAAACGCCACTGCGACGAACGTCATCGAAAAGTGCTCACACAAGAAGGGCGTCTATACCGCTAAGCGTACTCTCGATCCTCAGGTTATCAAGATGAACGAGGAAGGGTATATGAATGGTCATATTCCCATCTCCGCAGTATTTGCTTTTTCTGCCGTTATTACGGCTTACCTGTGCGGCTTTAAGTACATCGCTCTTTCTAACGAGACCAGTGCAAATGAGAGCACCGTTCCCGGGACCAAGGTTAATCACCAGTATTCAAAGAGCTATGAATTCGAAGAGGATTTCGATGAATATATCGAAGGACTTATCGATTCCGATATTCATTATTTCTCACTCTTAAGACCCTTTACCGAGGTTCAGATCGCAGGAATCTTTGCAAAGAAGGGCGGCGATTATTTCAGGGTATTCAGATCATGTAACAGAGGAAGCAAGAAAGGCGTATGGTGCTGTGCATGTCCCAAGTGCCTCTTCGTTTACATCATTCTGTCTTCTTTCCTGCCTGAAGATGAGGTCGTTTCAATCTTCGGAGAAAAGCTCCTCGATAAGGAATCGCTTGATGAAGATTTCAGAGAGCTTGTGGGACTCAACGAAAACAAGCCCTTCGAATGCGTGGGAACCAGAAGTGAAGTTGCAAGCTGCCTCACCGATTTCATCAAGAAGGGCGGAAAGAGCAAGCTCACAGACCGCTACGAAAAAGAGATCCTCGCCATGCAGGCGGCACCTCTTGAAGAACTCTTAGGTGAGTGGTGCGACGAAAACTCCGTACCCGAGGAATTCGTGGGAAGACTTAAAGAAGCAATTAAATAAACAACCAAAGCCGGCAGGATAAAACCTGTCGGCTGTTTTATTGTAGGAGTTGCGCCCTGACACTGGGGTCCTGCCGCGTGTCAAGACGCAACATATTTGTATAAAAAAATCCCGCAGGTTTTATCCTGCGGGATTTTGATTGACGTGATTTAGTTAAGAGTTACAGAGCTCCATCCGTCTGCGGGAACGAGTGCGATGTAAGTCTTACCGGGGTTAACCTCGATCTCGTTACCGTTCTCGTCGTAGTACTTGGTGATCTCATAGTCGAGCTTTTCGTTGCTGACTGCCTTTGACCAGGTGATCTTGATAGCCTCACCGTTGGTGATGTACCATCCGGTGGTATCGGTCTGGTTGTAGTAGAGATAGATCAGATATCCGTGCTCGTCATATACATAGTAGTCGGTGCACTGAAGGATAACGTTCTCGAAAGATACTACTTCGTTATCTTCGCCGTCCTGCTGAAGCTGTCCGTAGAGATAGAAGTCATAGGTTCCGGTTGATTCGTTATACTTAAGTGATGACTGAGTGTGCTTAAAGGTAGGAATCTGAACGTTGGTAGCGGTCTGAGCATTTGAGTAACCCATCTCGGTAGGAGTGATATCGGTACCGTAGTCCCTGAAGATGAAGTGGGTATCTCTCATAGGTGCATAGGTGTTGTAAGTGGAAGAGATGCCTGCAGCCTTGATCCTGTCCTCGAGCTCGCCGGGTCCGATGAACTCTTCATAGAAATCCTGTCTTCCGAGATCGATTCTGGAGAATCCGCCGGAGAGGTGATCACAGTATGCCTTGGCGATGAATTCGTTGATGTAAACGGGACCGCCGTCATGAACGAGGATCGCATTGTACTCACCTGCAAGGGAGATGTTGGTGGGACGGGTTGAACGGATGTTACCCATCTGCTGGATGTTTCCCCAATCCTTACGTACGCACATAAGTCTGGTTACACGGTCGTTAGCGGTTGAATTCATCAGCTCGTATACGATGTCGCACTCTGCGATCTCATAGTTGGGAAGAGATTCTTTCTCGCAGTCAACCATTAATGCGATGGGACGCTGATCCTTAAGATCTTTTGAAATGGGAAGTCCGGTAAGCTCTGAAAGATAGCAGCCTTCAGGAACTTCAAGTGCAGCGGGTTCGGTTGAATCAGGCTGCTGTTCAGTATCTCCGTTGTTTTCGTCAACAATTACGATGGGCTCGCCGACTATCTCGCCGGTCTGGCCGCCTTCGTTTGCGTTGTTGCCGCATCCTGCGATGAAAGAAACGCTCATTGCAGCTGCAGCAAGCAGAGATATAAGTTTCTTATTCTTCATAAATATTTTCCTCCGATGCGTGTTTTACACACATGGCATATTATAGTGGGAACTGTATTTTTTTACAAGTTGGATAAAAAAAGCTTAATTAATCTTAAGGGAATCTTAAAAAACACCTTCAAATGCCCGAAAACACTGGGAAAGAGGGCATTCGGATTCCGCTTATAACGATGTGCATATATTGTCAATATTTATTCAAATATGATACAAAATGAATGACAAAAACATTAGGAAAACAGTAGTCGGCGCGCATGCCGGCGCAAGAGAAAGAGTAACACCTATGAAAAAATTAAAAATGTTTATTCTTACCGCAGCGATTGCACTTATTGCGGTAATTACCCCGGCGGTGAAGACAAATGCTGCGAATGTCTCACTTCCCGATAAAACTCCTCTTTGGTTTGATGCAGAATTTTATGCAACGGCTTATCCCGATGTTGCCGCAGTATTCGGAGGAGCAAATGCAGCAAAATACGGCGGATTTGATTCCGCGATGTGGTTTCATTATAAGAACTACGGTGTGAACGAAAGCAGAGTTCCGGCAGCAAGTCCCAATTGGTTTGATGCAGCATATTATGCAAGCACCTATCCCGATGTTGCGGCTGTATACGGAACAGATGCGGAGAAGCTTTTCCAGCATTACATTTTACTCGGAAGAAGCGAACTCAGACGTCCCAATGCATCTTATGTGCATACGATGACTAAGGACGGCACCATTACCGGAAACGTAACTCCCGCTCAGAATGTAACTCCTGCAGCGCCCACCCCTTCTCAGGCGAATGCACAGGTTACAAACCAGACAACGAGCGATGCACTTTATATCCCCACAGGAATCCCCTGCAACGGATCTCCTTATTATATTGTGGTGGATCGCGAGCTCAATGTTTGCAACGTACTTACAGTGGGAGCCGACGGAACCTATTGCCAGCTCGTTAAGAGCATGCTCTGTTCGACCGGAAGAGCCGGACACGGAACTCCTTCCGGAACCTTCTCGATATATGAGCATACTGCAGGCGGCGGATGGGTTTACATGGCAGACGGAACCTGGGCTGTTTGGGGAATGAGGTTCAGAACCGGTGGATATATGTTCCACTCCGTTTGCTTCACTCACAAAGGCGATCTTCTTCCCATCCCCGAAGAAGTAGCGGCACTGGGAAGCAAAGCATCACTCGGATGCGTAAGGCTTTCCGTAGAAGACGCGATGTGGCTTTACAATCTTGTTCCCGACGGAACACTCGTCACCATCGCATAACCTATTGTTCATAAACAAATAATAATCTTTTCCTTAAAAAAGGGCGGCCTGAAGCAGGCCGTTCTTTTTTGCTACCAAATAGGTCGCAAATAGGGTATAATATATTGAATTATGGGCTTTTTCGCCCGGAATGGAAATAATTATGAAAACAGACCATCTGTTTAACGATAAAAAAATACTGATATGGGGATACGGAAGAGAGGGTCAGTCGTCCGAAAGATGGCTCGAAAGTCATGTAAAACCCGCATCCGTTTCCATATCATCCGCAACACCGGAAGAGATGCTTAAAGGAGCAGCGGGCGATGCGGATGTCATCATCAAAAGTCCCGGAATAGTATGGCCTCCCAAGTCGGATTCTTTTTCCGAAGAGGAGTTAAAAAAGATAGAGGAAATCTCTGCCAGGATCACTTCGCAGACAGAAATATTTATAAGCACGTTTAAGGATAAGACAATCGGAGTTACCGGAACAAAGGGCAAGTCCACGACCGTATCGATGCTTGCACATGTCCTTGGCGAAACTTCGGGTAAGAAAGTGATCCTTGCGGGAAATATCGGACTTCCCTGTCTTGACTATTATGATGATGCACAGGGCGACAGTATAGTGGTACTTGAGCTCAGCTGCCATCAGCTAAAGGATGCCAAGACCGCTCCACACATTTCCGTATTCCTGGATCTGTACGAAGAGCATCTTGATTATTACGGAAGCATGGATGCTTACTTTGCGGCTAAGAGCCATATCGTAAACAGGCAGGTCGCCGGAGATAAGGCATACATCGGAGAGAACGTACCCGAGATAAGATCGGAGTCCGAGCAGATAAGAGTCATTCCCACAGAGGGTGAGCTTAAGGGAATAGAGCTTGGTCTTTACGGCGAGCACAACCTGATCAATGCATATTTCGTAAAAAGAATATGCATGGAAAATTTCGGAATACCGGAAAAAGACGTGCTAAGGAGTCTGCATTCTTTTGAGGCTCTGCCTCACAGAATGAAAAATATCGGAACATATGAAGGCATAAATTTCTATGACGATTCGATATCAACCATTCCCGAAGCTGCGATAAGCGCGATAACGAGCATACCCGATGCTGAGGTTGTTCTGGTGGGAGGAATGGACAGAGGAATCTCATATTCCGTTCTTGAAGACTTTATGAAAAATCATGCGGAGTATAAATTCATCTGCATGTATGCTACGGGCAAGAGGATCACGGAAGAGCTGGGTGGCAGACTTTCGAATGTATATTACGAAGAAGACCTTGAAGGTGCTGTCAAAAAAGCATTCGAGATCACACAAAAGGGCAGGGGCTGCGTGCTGTCGCCCGCTGCCGCATCATACGGATATTTCAAGAATTTTGAAGAACGCGGAGACGCATTCGGAGAATTGGTAGTTAAGCATGGATCAGATAAATCTTTTTGAATACATGTCTGATAAAAATAAAGAGACCGAAAGTCCGCTCGCTGCAAGGATGAGGCCCAGGACTCCGGAAGAGATAGTCGGTCAGGAAGATATCATTGCACCGGGCAAGCTCCTTTACCGTGCGATCAAGGCTGATAAGATAAGTTCGCTTATTCTCTACGGACCTCCCGGAACAGGCAAGACCACTATTGCCAAGGTTATTGCGGGTGCGACAAGATCGAGATTCATATCGATCAACGCAACTACCGCGGGCAAGAAGGATATGGAGGATGCGGTTAACGAAGCCAAGAGCATCCTCGGAATGAATTCTCAGAAGACGATACTTTTTATCGACGAGATACATCGTTTCAATAAAGGACAGCAGGATTTCCTCCTTCCCTTTGTTGAAGACGGAACGGTAACACTTATCGGTGCTACGACAGAAAACCCCTACTTTGAGGTAAACGGTGCTCTTATAAGCCGCTCGATGATATTTGAGCTTAAGCCCCTCAGTATGGATAATGTCAAAACTCTTCTGAAGATCGCGGTAACGGATTCGGACAGAGGCATGGCTGCATATAATCCTTACATCGACAGTGATGCGCTGGATTTTATCGCAGATGTCGCTGGCGGTGATGCAAGGCATGCACTTAATGCGCTTGAGCTTGCAATCCTTACTACGGATCCTGACAGCAAGGCACCGGATGCTTATCCCGAGACCGTAACCGGTCCTGTGGATACTTCGAAGCCCGGAGTACATATAACCCTGGATGTTGCTCAGGAATGTATCCAGAGGAAAGCGGTAAGATACGATAAGACCGGAGACAATCATTACGATACGATCTCCGCTTTTATAAAGAGTATGAGAGGTTCGGACCCGGATGCTGCCGTGTACTACCTGGCAAGGATGCTCGATGCGGGTGAGGAAGTAAGCTTCATCGCAAGACGTATCGTGATCTGTGCGGCAGAGGATGTCGGTATGGCAGATCCAAATGCACTGGTTGTTGCAAATGCTGCTTTTGAAGCTGTTATAAAAGTAGGAATGCCGGAAGCCCGTATTATTTTGTCGGAAGCGGCTATTTACGTAGCAACGGCGCCCAAGTCAAATGCAGCCATCTGTGCGGTTGACGAAGCACTTGAAGAGGTAAGGACATCGGGAAGTCTTCCGATCCCCACGCACCTTCAGGATGCGCACTATAAGGGAGCCGCTAAATTGGGACACGGAGTCGGATATCAGTATTCACATGATTTCCCGAACCACTATTGCAATCAGCAGTATCTGCCCTATGAACTCGACGGCAGGGAGTTTTTCAGACCGGACGGTCAGGGGTATGAAATAAAGATCAAAGAGCACTTTAAAAAGATAAAAGGTAAGGAGAACTAAAATGGGTGTAAATGAAGAAGCACTTGCAGCACACGAGAAATGGAACGGAAAGCTTTCGACAGAAGCCAAGTCCAAGGTAGATTCAAGAGAGGCACTTGCGATCGCCTACACTCCCGGTGTTGCAGAGCCTTGTAAGGAGATGGCTAAGGACAAGGAGCTTGCATATAAATATACATGGAAGGCTAACACCATCGCTGTTGTATCAGACGGTTCCGCAGTACTCGGTCTCGGAAATATCGGACCCGAAGCTGCAATGCCCGTTATGGAAGGTAAGGCAGTTCTTTTCAAAGAGTTCGGCGGAGTTAATGCCGTTCCCATCTGCCTTGATACCCAGGATACCGAAGAGATAATCAAAGCGGTTAAGTACATCGCACCCGGATTCGGCGGAATCAACCTTGAGGATATCTCAGCTCCCAGATGTTTCGAGATCGAGGAGAGACTTAAGGCTGAGCTTAACATCCCCGTATTCCACGATGACCAGCACGGTACCGCTATCGTTGTACTTGCTGCATCCATCAACGCTCTTAAGGTTACGGGTAAAAAGAAAGAGGATTGCAAGATCGTAGTTAACGGCGCAGGCGCAGCAGGCGTTGCAATCTCCAAGCTTCTTCTTAAGTACGGATTCGGAAGCGTAACCCTTTGCGATTCAAGAGGAATCGTATCAGCTGACAGAACCGATCTTAACGATACCAAGAAGGAAATGCTTAAGATCACCAATCCCGAGAACAGATCGGGTAAACTTGCCGATGCTGTAGTCGGAACAGATATCTTCGTAGGAGTATCGGCTCCCGGAGTTCTTACTCAGGATATGATTAAGACCATGAATGCGGATCCCATCATTTTCGCAATGGCTAACCCTGTTCCCGAGATCATGCCCGATGAAGCTAAGGCAGCAGGCGCAAGGATCGTTGGAACCGGAAGAAGTGACTTCCCCAACCAGATCAACAACGTGGTTGCATTCCCCGGAATCTTCCGCGGAGCACTCGAAGCGAGAGCGCCTCAGATCACCGAGGAGATGAAGCTTGCTGCAGCTGAGGCTATCGCAGCGGCAGTTCCCGCAGACAAGCTCTGTGAGGATTACATCATGCCCGAAGCATTTGACACCAACGTTCGTGATTCAGTAGCCGAGGCCGTAAAGAGGCTCGTTAAATAATGGATGCCGAAAAACTCACACAGGTCAAATTAATAATCCTCTATATGCTTGCGAGGGTTGATTTCCTAATGACCGCTTCCCAGATATCGGATTTTGTACTGGGCAAGGATTATGCGGATTTCTATGTTCTGACACAGGCACAGGGCGAGCTTATAGATAACGGACTTATCTCACAGGCTCCTCATTCACATAATGCGACCGAGCTTTCGATCACCACGGAAGGAAGAGATACCATCAAATTCTTCGGTTCGAGACTTCCCGATTTCATCAAGAATGACATCGAGAATTATTTTGCCGATAAGGCATTTGAACTCAGAAACGAACTTGCGGTCAAAGCGGACTATGTGCAGAACAGTGCAACCGGAGAGTATGAGACAAGACTCATCATCAAGGACCGTGACGTCACTACACTTGATATGACTCTTTCCGTTCCCACCGAGGAGATCGCTGAGCATATAGTTGATGTGTGGAAGGAAAAAGCCACCGGAGTTTTTCAGTACATTACGAACGAATTGTTTTAACTGTTTTGTTTTTGAAAAGGATATTACATGAGAATCGGAACAGGATATGATGTTCATAAATTTTGTGAAGACAGACCGCTGATCATCGGTGGTGTGACCATCCCTTATGAAAAAGGTTTACTCGGTCATTCCGATGCGGACGTTCTTACTCACGCGGTAATGGATGCGCTTTTGGGCGCATCGGCTCTCGGGGATATCGGAAAACTTTTCCCCGATACAGATCCTGCGTTCAAAGGTGCCGATTCGATAAAGCTTCTTAAGGAAGTCGGAAAAAGACTGGCGCAGGAAGGATATGTTATCGATAATATCGATTCGACCATAATCGCACAGGCACCCAAAATGAGACCTTACATCGATGAGATGAGGAAAAATATCGCGGATGCTCTGGGCCTTGATATCGGCCGGGTAAATGTAAAGGCAACGACCGAGGAAGGCCTTGGTTTTACCGGAGCGATGCAGGGCATTTCTTCACAGGCAGTATGCATTATAAATAGTGTATATG
>JAGPFR010000053.1 GCA_018056425.1 Lachnospiraceae bacterium | reverse complement strand
CGTTTTATTAAACAATTCCATCCAAAGCATTACACAAAATCGCTGCTCATAGGAATGTGTTCTATGAGCAGCGATTTTATATTCCCAAATAATATTAGGTAAAACACCCTTGACAAATCTCTTTCCACTTCAACATTTTCGGTAATTACATCTGCGGACGATCTGACAGTCTCGATATGATCGGATATCTTGGTTGTCTGAACAAGCTGAACCTGGGCAGCCTCAGCAGATTCGTTAGTTCCCTGTCTTACTTCCTCCATCGATTCGATAGTTCTGCCAATGGAAGACTTAAGCTGATCCATCTCCTCGGAAAGCTGGCCCGCAGTATCGGTAACTCTGTCAGATGCGGTGATAATATTATCAAGAAGAGCCTGAGTCTTGGCATTCGCACTTTCAAGATATTCGGTGCGCATGATCTCAAGCTTGTGATTGGTTCTGCTGACCATGATCAGATAGATAACACTTACCAGAATAACTAAGCCCTGAATCTCAGCAACGGCAGAATCGGTAATAATTCCTTTTTTAAGTTCTATAACCAGGGCAATAATATTTACTACAATAACACCGACACCTATCTTGGCAATAAATGCAGTATCGTCGTAAAGCGTGATGATAACGAGCATGGGGATCACGTATACGAATACCAGAATGTTTTCCGTAGTAAACAGAACAAAACAATACATGACCGAATATCCGATACCGATAAGATGCTTGATGATCGGAGAAGCATTATCGGATTTATAGATAAACCATCCGATTATAGGGGGAGTGAGCGCAAGTACAACGACCAAAGCTACATACCCTACGGTTCTGGCCTGTTTGAACACCTCAGCAATATACGCCAGCGAAATGATGCTGCAAAGGATTGTCGATGCCTGCAGCATTCTAAGATTCGCCACTGACATCTCCTGAAACTGAATACTGTTTTTGTCTTCCATAAATGACTCTCCCTTCATGTGATGAATGTTATTTATCGTTCAGCCCTAACGGGATTGTTCAAGAAATCATCATATGCGAGCTTAAGTCCGTCTTCGAGTTCAGTATGGTAGGTCCATCCTAATTTTGTGGCTTTGGAAACATCGAGGAGCTTTCTGGGCGTGCCGTTCGGTTTGGATGTGTCCCAAACAATTCTGCCTTCGTATCCTACAGTTTTGGCAACAAGTTCGGAAAGCTCTTTGATAGTGATTTCTTTTCCGCTTCCTGCATTAACGGTCTCATTGCCACTGTAATTATTCATGAGGAAAACACAAAGCTGGGCCAGATCATCGACATACAGAAATTCCCTAAGCGGTGAACCGTCTCCCCAGCATACTACTTCGGGGGCACCGGATTCTTTAGCCTCATGGAATTTTCTGATAAGAGCGGGTACAACATGCGAATGGGTCGGATGATAATTATCACCGGGACCGTAGAGATTGGTAGGCATTACGGATATATAATCCGTTCCGTACTGTCTGTTTAAAAATTCGCAATACTTAAGACCGGAAATCTTGGCAAGTGCATATGCCTCATTGGTCTTCTCAAGTTCGGAAGTCAGCAGGCAGTCTTCTTTCATGGGCTGAGGAGCAAGCCTGGGATAAATGCATGAAGATCCCAAAAACTCAAGCTTCTTAACTCCGTTTTTAAATGCCGAGTGAATGACATTCATCTCAAGCATCATGTTATCATACATAAAATCGGCAAGTGCCTCGGAATTGGCAACTATTCCGCCTACTTTAGCGGCAGCCAGGAATACATATTCCGGTTTCTCACTTTCAAAAAAATCTTCAACCGCTCTCTGATCACACAGATCAAGATCCGCATGCGGCATCAGGATAAAATTCTCATAACCCTGTTTTTTTAACTCGCGAAGAATGGCACTTCCTACCATTCCTTTGTGACCGGCAACATATATCTTACTGTTCTTGTCCATATTCCCTCACTGCCTGGCGGGCATGTACGCAAAACTTGCCCGTAGGGATAATTAAAGTTAAAATACTTATAACGAGTATTTAGTAGATTATATCATAAACATCTATACAGAGGAATTAAATGATAGAACCCGTATCGAGGGTAGAATCGTATACAGGCGTAAGCAGCGTAGGATCCAAGACCGCCAGTCAGGGAAGTTCTACGCCGTTTAGCATGGATCAGGCTCTGGCAGAAGAATCCGCTAAGGGAGAAGGGGTGTATTACGAGCATTCCGCTCCTCAGAAATCCGAAAAAGAAAACAAAAAGGATAAGCCCGAAGAAAAAGCAGATTCAGAGATCATTGAAAAGCCGAATCCCAATGCTCCGCTCGGTGCAATAGATACCGCAAACCTGTTCAAGGGTATAGGAAAGATTCTATCAGGTATCTGGGATAACATACTCAGGATCTTCGGAAATATATGGGAAAGCAAACCGTTAAATGACGGCATGGAAAAGCCGGAAAGCGAAGAACCCGAAACAGATCCTCTTCATGCCGATGATTCGATGCAATTCTACAGATCCGAAACCGGTATGGATATTAAGGATTCCATCCCCGGCGATGAGTTTGATGCTTATACCGAAGAGCTCGAAAAAGAAGGCGAAGAACACATCAAGCCCTACGAAGATAAAGCGATAAAAGATGCCCTTATGACAGGCGATGAGGAAAGATTCGAAAGACTGATCACAAGAAGCGGAAGCAGACATGCTGCGATATCATCCACTCTCCTGACCCAATACGATTCAAAAGGCAGGATAATACAGATCGATCCATCGGATGAAAATCTCATCCTGCACGGAACCAAGAGAACAAACAGAAGTTAATAATCCAAAAAAATCCCGCAGGTTTTACCTGCGGGATTTAAATATGCATTGATTTACAGATCAGCCGTTCATCTGCTTTGCAACTTCTGCAGCGAAATCTTCGTTCTTCTTCTCCATGCCTTCGCCGGTCTCGAAACGAACGATCTTAGCTATTTTAAGATCAGCCTGTACGCTCTTAAGATAAGCGCCTACATTCTGCTTGCCATCCTCTGCCTTTACATAAACCTGCTCAAGGAGAGTTGACTCTTTGATCTGCTTGGAGATACGGCCCTGTACAAGTCCGCTGAAGATCTTATCTGCAGCGATGTTAGCCTTATCTTCCATAGCGAGTCCTGCAAGAGTAGCCTTAGCTGCATCTGAAAGGAAGTTGAAGAGGAACTTGTTGTTCTTCTCTGCTTCGTATGCAGTGAGGTCTTCCTCAGACCAAAGTTTCTCGTTAACAGCCTTGTCAAGGAGCTTCTGAAGGATGGGCTTGGGAAGGGTTGCGGGATCGTTAAGTGCAGAATCAAGAGTGATCTCTTCGATCTTCTTCATCTCATCAGCTGAGATATCATCTCTGCTGATATACTGAGGATTCATGGAAGCAACCTGAAGAGCTACATTCTTGAGTGCCTCTTTAACATCGTCATTAACGGTAGCGGTCTCACCGACTACGATAACACCGATTCTTCCGCCGCCGTGTACGTAAGTAGCTACGCATCCGTTGTCGGTGGAAACCTTCTCGAAACGTCTGATGTTGAGCTTCTCACCGATAGTAGCGATCATCTCAACCTGAACGTCATTAACGGTCTTGGAGGGATCTGCCTTCCAGCTCTCAGTCATGAAAGACTCGATATCCTTTGCGTCAGACTGAAGAGCCTGATCTGCAACTTCTTTAACGAAGTTCTGGAACTTCTCGTTCTTAGCAACAAAGTCAGTCTCGGAGTTAACCTCAACAACTGCAGCCTTGTTGTCGCCCTCGGTAGCGATGCAGCAGATACCTTCTGCAGCAATACGGCTTGCCTTCTTAACAGCCTTAGCCTGTCCGTTCTTCTTGAGGAACTCAAGAGCAGCGTCCATATCACCGCCTGTCTCGTTAAGGGCCTTCTTACAATCCATCATTCCGGCGCCGCTCTTCTCACGCAGCTCCTTTACCATGGAAGCACTGATTTCTGCCATAATATGTCTCCTTAAAAATCTAAGTTAAAAGTTACGATTAAGCCTCTTCAGCTGCTTCATCGCTTGCTACATTAGAGGTTCCCTGGCTTGCTTCGATAACAGCGTCAGCCATCTTGCTTACGATAAGCTTTACGGCACGGATAGCGTCATCGTTACCGGGAATGATGTAATCAAGCTCATCGGGGTCACAGTTGGTGTCACCGATTCCGATAAGGGTAATTCCGAGCGCTCTTGCTTCCTGTACGCAGATGTTCTCCTTCTTGGGATCTACTACGAAGATAGCATCGGGAATTCTGGTCATATCCTTGATTCCGCCAAGGTTTTTCTCAAGCTTATCCCACTCCTTGCGAAGTCCGATAACCTCTTTCTTGGGAAGAACCTCGAAAGTTCCGTCCTCTGACATTCTCTCGATCTGGCGAAGTCTGTTTATACGGGACTGGATGGTACGGAAGTTGGTAAGCATACCGCCGAGCCATCTCTCATTTACGTAATACATGCCGCAACGCTCAGCCTCAGTCTTAACTGCGTCCTGTGCCTGCTTTTTGGTTCCTACGAAAAGGATTGTGCCGCCCTGGGCTACGATCTCACTGACTGCCTTGTAAGCTTCATCAAGCTTTCCAACGCTCTTCTGAAGGTCAATGATGTGGATGCCGTTACGCTCGGTAAAGATGTAGGGAGCCATCTTAGGGTTCCAACGTCTGGTCTGATGTCCGAAGTGTACACCGGCTTCAAGAAGCTGTTTCATAGAAATAACGCTCATTTTAGATCCTCCTTATAATTGTTAATCTTCCGAATGTTTTTTAACGGATCTAAGCGTCGGCGATCCGAACCCGCTTCGGGACCCTTTCGGGCACACCCTGACGGTAAAACAAACGTGTTTTATAGTTACAACGTTCGAATTTTAGCATATGGACATAACAAAAGCAAGAAAAATCTTAAGTTATGGCCTTTGCAATATATTCGTATGATGCGCCGAGAGGAATCTGAAACGATCCGACACGGATTCTGTTGGCATATCCGTTGCTTACAAGATATTCGTCAAATTCCTTGGCGTTGGTAACAAGTCCGAGTTCCTCAGCCCTTCTTGCTACGGTATCCGAGCTGTTTCCTCCGTATATGGTAAGAGTTACATATACCAGATCGGTAAGTAGCGGATCATCTTCATCAGAAGGTGTTTCTTCGGGAGAAGGCTCCGGTGAAGCCTCGGGAGAAGGTTCTTCGGAAGCATCCGGTGAAGGTTCAGGGGAAGGATCTTCATAAGGCTCTCCGGTTTCTTCCGGAGATGCTGTGATCTCAGGCTCCGGAGTAGTCTCAGGTGAAGCGGAAACCGAAGGCTCTTGCGGGCTTTCCGTTACATCCGAAACGGAAGTTGCTTCAGTAAGCGACTGTTCACCGCTTTCGATCATTCCGAGTTCCCTGGCCCTTGAAATGACCTCCTCATCGGAAATAACCGCACCGGTGTTCATTCTTGAAAAGATAAGTATCAATGCACAGACAAGTATTCCGACACCGACACCTCTCATATAGTATTTATTCTTCCTGCTCATACGGATCACCTGCCGTGAAGTCCGAGAATAAGACCGACTTCTCCGACTCCCATTTTAAGCTTTCTTGCGATTTCAACGGGCTCAAGTCCGGAATCTGCAAGTTCAATAACTTCCCTGTTCAGTCTTTCACGGGGACCTTCTATAACATTCTCGGGTTCCCTTCCCTCTTTGGCAGCTTCTTTTTTCTCGGCCTCATTGGCATCGCTGACTGCAAGGGATGCCCAGTTAAGGGTTCTTACTTCCTTGACATGTTCTTCTTCCGGCACGCTCTTTATGGTAGCTTTTGCTTCCTCAGCTTCTAATCCGGAGAAGAAATTAACAGCCTTCTGGGACGTAAGTTTAACGGGCCCCATTGACTCTGTGGTAAATGAAATCTCAGTATTTTTAGAGGTGTTTTCGGTTCTTGACAGAGCCTCTTCCGCAGAATGACTTGCGGACTTTAATTCCTCCGTAGTCTTCTTAACCTCTTTGGCTGCTTCGCTTGCTTCGGTAACGGTGGTTTTCAGATTCTTCTGCTTGTCGTTAAGCATGTCATAGAGGAACATGACTTCCTTGTGATTTTTGTTGATCTCATCAAGAACGGTATCCGAGTATTCGCTTACCGCCATTATCTTCTCATTGGTGATGCGCTCGAGAGTACGTTCTGTTTTTTCCTCAGCATAAGAAACAGCCTCATCAACAACATCCTCAACACGTCTTCGCATATTCTCGGATTCCGCCTCTATACTGGCCTTAACCTCATCCCTTACAAGAGAGTCGATATTTTCAATCGAAGAAGTTTCTTCTTTTTCCGGGAAAAAAAAGCTTGCCGCAATTAATAGTGCGCCTGCGGCAAGCAGGATGATCTCAAGAATAGTCATCTTAATTGTCCTTTCAAATCTTGATGTCAAAAGAGGACGATGTGCCCTTTATGACAACCTTATCGGAATGGTCTTCCGGCTTTTTCTTACGGTTCTGACCGCCGTCACCGGAGTACGAATTCGATCCGCCGCCTCCGTCATCGGCTCTCATCTCTGTTTTTTCCGTATCTGATACCTGAGAATGAGAAAGCTGTGTCTTCTTCTCATTCTCGTTTAAAACCTGACTCTGAACGAGTGCAGGATGCATATCTTCGTTTTGTTTGAGGGATGCATAATCGATCGAAGCGGGGATCTGCATTATCTCAATTCCTGCCATACATCCTCCTTACAACGGAGCCATCTTAACTTCTCCGGCCTGTCTGATAAATCTGCAATACTTATAACTGTCTTTTACGTTCATTGACAGATCGCCGATGATGATCGTGGTACCGGGATATACCTCTCCGGTACAGATAACCTCGGATTTCTTATTGGGATCGAATATCTTGTTAAGTTCCTGCATACGGGCATTTTTCTCGGTGAGAAGAACTTTATTTTTCTCAAGATTTTCCGCAGTCTGCTTAACATATGCAAGCTGGTCAGCGGTCATTCTTACGCCCTTTGCTTTCTTTTCCATGAAATTCTGGATAATGGGCTGAGCATCTTTGATAGCCTTAACGATATCACCGATCTCTTTCTGAGTTCTGGTAAATTCGGATTTGAGCTCCGGATTTGCACCGACTTCAATAACCGTCTGCGATCCCATTACGGCTCCGAGAGTCTTGGCTTCAACCTTGGAGTCTGCCTGGACGTGTCCGCCCGTAATGAATCCGTGCTTGCCGGTAACGGTCACTTCCGTTCCCGCAACTACATCACTGTGAAGGATGGACTCGGTGTTAACATATCCGCCCGCTTTGACCTTACTGTTCTCAATGAATTTGGAAATGACATTATTGCCGGCTTCGAGAACGCCCTTGCTCATTCCGTTGATTCCTCTTGCGATAACTATATTACCGCCGGCAACGATATGAGCACCTTCTACGACGCCATAGACTATGACATCGCCGGTTGCTTTTATTTCGAAATTGGTTGCAACGTTTCCGTTGACCTGTACATTTCCGGTGAAATCAATATTACCGGTTGAGGTATCTACGTTTTCAACAGTATAGACATTGGATACGAAAACCGCACCGTCTATAAGGGATACCATTCCGTCAACATCACTGGTAATGGTGAGTCTGTCTTCGGAAAGCGTGATATTCTTACCGAAATTGTGACGAAGCTTTTTAACTTCACGAGGTTTGATGGGAGCGCCCTGAATGGTCATGCCGGGTTCGCCGGGATCTTCGGGAATGATGGTGGCAAGCTTATCTCCCGCTTTGATATTATTTACGATTCCGAGATGGAAATAGTCGACGGAACCATCCTCATTCATCGTGGGCTTTGCATGAACATCGGTATTGATATAATATTCGATCTTTGCATCGGTACCGTGTCTTGCAGGCTTTCCCTTGGCTACGGTTATATCCGTACAATAAATGCCGGAACTTGCAAAGATCTTCTTAAGAAGTTCTTCCTGAATTCCGAACTTGATCATTCGGAAAGACATATCCTTGATAAATTCTTCGTAAGTCATCCTCTCGCCTGTTTCCGAAGGAGGAGTAAATCTTGCGACGGCTTTCATGTTGTCTTCGGAAACGGAAAACAAGTAATTCTCCCGGATCGGAGGGCAGTCACCCGTGCCAAGCTCAAGAAGTTCATTCTGTCCGGTGGAACAAACGGCTTTGACTTTTTCAAGTTCATAATCTCTGATGCCGTTATTATCAAGATAATTGATAAGTTCCTGGATCCTGACAGGTTCGCCTCCGTCAACGGGAGCATAAATCTGCAGACCGTAACCCGAAGGTGTTTTTACTACTTTATAAAATCCGTTTCTCATACAACCTACTTTCCCCTAAGGGTTTAAACTGATTGGGTAAATATATCCATATATGGCCCGAGTTTCTCCTTCATCTTTTTAAGAGCCCTTGTATGAAGCTGGGAAACTCGTGATTCCGAGACGTCAAGAACCTGCGCGATTTCTTTTAATGTCATCTCTTCATAGTAATAGAAAGTGATAATCTGCTGTTCTTTGTCCGTAAGATTCTGAAGGGCTTCCGACAGTTTCTCCGTCAGCTCCTTCTTATCGATATTTTCCTCGGGACTGAGGAAATGAGTGGTTGTCTGTGAAGTGGGTGATGATGCAACATCGGCACCGGATTCAACAAACTCATCAAGACTGACAAGTCCGGTGATCTTCATCTGGCTCTGCCATTCGGAATACTCATCATCTGTGATCCCGAGTGCCTGCGCTATCTCATCATCCGTTGCCATTCTGCCCTTGGTCACTTCGATCTCATGCATAACGGCATCGATCTTCTTCTGCTTCTGCCTGATGGTTCTGGGAATCCAGTCCATCTTACGGATCTGGTCAAGGATGGAACCTCTTATCCTGAGAGAAGCATACGTTTCAAATTTGACATCCTTAAGATTATCAAATTTATCTATCGCATCGATCAGTCCGAATATACCATAGCTGCAGAGATCCTCGAAATCAACATTGTATCCGAGATACATCGAAAGTCTTCCTGCGACGACTTTAACAAGAGGGGCATACTCGATTATCAGTTTCTCTCTGATATCGGCTCCTCTTGTCTTGGCATACTCATCCAATAATTTGTTTCTGGAAGCTTCATCCATATATCTGAAATATACGGCCTTTCATATAGAGCAGATTCTACTGCTGAGCCTGACCTCCTTCTGAAGACGGTTCTATGATCTCACCGTCAGCATCCTTTTCGAATACATCATCTTCCATCTCTTCTGTTTTCTCATTAACCTTATCAAAATGGTCGAGAGCGTATACGATGACAGAACCGATGATATAAAAGATGAGAAACACTATCAAAAGACTAACAAGTTTATAAATTACGCTTGAGCCTCTGATAAAAGTGATAACAACGGTAATAAGTCCCGCAAAAAGCATCATCGCAAGCGGAAGCAGTTTTCTTTTTTTCATCAGATGGTCTTCTCCGGCTTTCCTACAGCTTTAATTACATAATCACCGGTTTCGGGATAGAAAATAACGGTACGACCGAAATTAAGTCCCGTGTCTTCCGCAAGAATAGGGATACCCAGTTCCTTCAGTTTCTTCTTGACTGCTTCGACATTTCTCTCACCAACATTCATGCTGGCAGCTCTGGAGCTTACGGCAAACATAGTTGCTCCTCCGGCTATCTTGGCAACAAGATTTCTTTTATTGGCGCCGAGCGCTTCCATTTGACGGACAAGTTCAACAATACCGGTATCGGCAAATTTCGCGATATTTGTATTGTTTGATATTACGGATGAATCGGGAAGCATAACATGAGCAAGTCCGCCGACTTTATTATTCTTGTCCCTGAGAGCTACACCGACGCAGGAGCCGAGTCCCAACGTGGTTATTCCATTTGGAGGAATGCAGGTCTTAAGATCTGCCATTCCGACCTTAATAATCTCGCTCATCAAAATCTCCTTGGATCAAACACACAAACGTTTTTATTTGGGATTCTATACAGGTAATCCGAGCGAAGTAAGGATTTTCTTATATGATTCCATATCGGGAACCAGAATGAAGTATCCGTCAATCTGTACTTCATCGAAGAACTTCGACTGGATCATGAGGATCTGATCTCCGTATATTCCGAACTCAATGGCAGGAACCGACAGGATCGCGCCGGCCATATCCACCGTCAGTGCAGGCGGTGAAGGGAAAATCTTAAGATTTGTAAGCGTTGAAAGTGAATTGAGATAAGCTCCGGTAATAATATTACCTACCTCCTGCATCGCAGAAAGCTCCATCTCGGTAAATTCCTCACCGGGGTCTCCCATTCCCATCATTACTTTGTTAATAAGAGATTTGGCGCTCTTTTGCTCGACAAGGAACAGCATCGAACCGGTGACATCTCCCTCTACTCCGAGGAAAACGCCTACCATGATCTGCTCTTCACCGCCGATGGCAGCTCCCACCTCAGAGAAGTTCAGGAGCTCGACCTGAGGCACTCCCATGTCGATCTTACATCCGAGCATCTGGGAAAGAGCGGTCATGGCATTACCTGCGCCGATATTACCGATTTCTTTTAATACGTCATAATAGTTTTGCGTAACATCATTTAAGCTAAGTTCGCCCATTCGGTTACCCCATTAGTTTTCATCAAGGTTGATCGTGTTGATATCAAGAATCGAGATCAGCTGATCCCCATTCTGACCGACTGCGCTGACGAATCTTCTGGACTCGGGTGAAACGTTCTCACCGGTAGTCGATTCGATCTGGTCTTCACTTAATTTGATAACTTCTTTAACTTCATCGACAAGAACTCCGACGCTTCCTTCAGCTTCGGTCTTGAGAATGATGATCCTTGTATCACGTCCGATCTCATCCTCATCAAGTCCCATCTTAAGTCTGAGGCTCATTACGGGAATGACCTCACCTCTTAAGTTGATAACGCCCTTGAGATATGCAGGCACCTTGGGAATTCTGGTTATCTGCTGCATACGGAGAATGTTGTCGATGTAATTGATATCTATTCCGAAATTCTCGTCACCGAGCTTGATAACGATATACTGGTAAATTTCTTTAATGATCTTGGTTTCGTCACCGCTCGCCGGAAGATTCTTAAGATCGTTGCTTAATTCCATATTAACCTGCCTTTCTGCTATCAAAGAAGCGCATTGGTATCGAGGATGAGAGCAACTTCGCCATCACCGAGGATAGTAGCACCACTGATGAATTTGACCTGTTTAATATACTTTCCGAGAGACTTAATAACTATTTCCTGCTGACCTCCGAGTTCGTCAACTACGATACCTGCCATCTTATCGCCCTTCTTGACGATAACAACGGTAAGGTTGCCGTCTTCGGGTGATGCGGACTCAACATCGATAAGCTGATTGAGTCTGATAAGAGGAAGGACGTTGCCACGAAGATTGATCACCTCTTTGTTCTCGACATACTTGATATCCTTCTCGGGAATTGTCTCGATAGTCTCGATGGATCCGAGAGAGATCGCATACTTCTCTCCGCCGACAACAACCATGAGGGTCTGGATGATCGCAAGGGTAAGAGGAAGTCTGATAGTCCAGGTTGAACCTTCACCAAGAACGGATTTAACACTTACTTCACCGCTGAGAGCTTCGATCTTGGACTTAACAACATCAAGACCGACGCCTCTTCCGGATACATCGGTAATAACCTTTGCGGTTGAGAATCCGGGATGGAAAAGAAGGTTTACGGCATCCTTATCAGCCATTGCAGCTGCCTGCTCGGGAGTGATGACGCCTCTTTCGACTCCCTTTGCCTTAACAGCCTCAACGTCGATTCCGTTACCGTCATCCCTTACTTCGATGATGACATTGTTGCCTTCCTGATATGCATCGAGGAAGATTGATCCGACTTCGGGCTTTCCGCGCTGTGCACGGATTTCAGCAGACTCGATACCGTGATCGACCGAATTTCTGAGGAGGTGCATCAGAGGATCACCGATCTCATCAACAACGGTACGGTCGAGCTCTGTATCTTCACCGGTCATGTACAGTTCCATCTTCTTGCCGAGCTTCTTATTAAGATCTCTGATCATACGAGGGAACTTCTGAACGGTATTTTCAATGGGTACCATTCGAACCTTCATAACGGACTCATGAAGATTGGTGGTGACATTTTCGAGATATTCGATCTTCTCGTTAAAGTCATTATTAGAACCTGCGCCTGATTCCGCAGATGCGGAAACAAGGCTGTTCTTTGCGATAATAAGCTCGGAAACCAGATTCATAAGTGAATCGAGTTTCTCGATATCTACTCTTATGGTTCTGTTAACAACAGGCTTGCCGGCTGCTGCCTGTGCAGCGGGAGCTGCGGGAGCTGCAGTCTGAGCAGGTGCGGGAGCTGCAGGTGCAGCCTGAGCGGAAGCTGCTTCCTGAGCGGGAGCTGCAGCTTCCTCAGAAGACTCTTCATCTTCGGTATGCATCTTATCAAGATCGATGGGAGCTCCGATAACCTTGTCGATTTCGGAAACGTCGGAGGCTGCCTTGATGAGTTCATCAATAGGGCACTCCGCAATAACGATCAAGGTGAAATCAAAATCGAATTTTTCATCTTCGATATCCTGTGAAGAAGGATCTGAAATAATGATCTCTCCACCCTTTTCCTCAATGGCTTTGAGTACAAGAAAAGCCCTGGCAGCCTTAAGGATGCAGGATTCTTTAACAAAAACGGTGAGTCCGTATACTTTCATTCCGGACTTAAGTGCTTCACTTATTACTTTGATCTGGGAATCATCAAGCTTGATCTGATTCCATTTCTCGCCGGAATCAGCGGATGAGCTCTCTGATGCGGCAGGTGCTGCCTCTGCTGCTGCAGTTGCAGGTGCGGAATCTCCGCCTCCCTTGCCGTTAAGATAATCATTAAGAAGTTTGATGAGAGGTTCATTGTCGTTGGTTCCCTCATCAGAAGAATTTTTTACATTATCGGTGTATTCCTGAAGTGCATCGAGACACTGGAACAAAGTATCGATTATTTCGGGACCGACCTTAATATTTCCGGCTCTGACCTCGGAAAATACATTTTCCATATCATGGGTGAGATTCTGCATTCTCTTATAACCCATGGTTCCCGCCATACCCTTAAGGGAGTGAGCGGCACGGAAAATCTCGTTAATGGTGTCCGAATCCTCAGGATTCTGCTCGAGATTTAGGATCTGTGTGTTCAGACTCTGCAAGTGCTCGTTAGTCTCATCAAGAAAGATCTCAAGATATTGACTGACATCCATAATTTATCCCTCCATTTTGTTTTATCAGATGAGTAAAATCAGCTGAGACCGATTCTCATCGATATCTCTTCCGCCACTTTGTCAAGAGCCACAACCTGGTCGGATAATCCGGCAGTATAAACGGCTCTCGGCATACCATAAATGGTAGATGATGCTTCATCCTGGGAGATCACGAATGCTTTGCGTTTAGCCTTGAGATTTTTGATACCTTCAGTTCCGTCAGCACCCATCCCGGTTAAAACGCAGCACACGATGTGATCGAACTTGGAATCTATCAGGGACTCATACATATAATTGGCACAGGGTTTAACACCCTCTCTGGCTGGTTCGTCAGTATAATGAATGACGTACTTACCTGCACCCTGCGCTTTAACGTTCATGTGCATACCGCCTGCAGAGATATAGACATGTCCTTTTTCAAGAACCTGTCCCTCAGCCGCTTCACATACGGAAATCTTTGAAGTGGAATTGAGTCTCTGAGCAAGTGTTGCAGTGAAACCTTTAGGCATATGCTGTACTAATACAACAGGTGCATCGAGGTTCGCGGGAAGTAAAGGAATAACAGAAGCAAGAGCTTTGGGACCTCCCGTCGAACTTGCTATTGCCACGATCTTGGAACCGGTGATCTTACCCGAGGACTTGGACAAAAGATTGATAAAATGTTCGGACTTTTCTTTCTTAGCCCTCTCTTTGGTCTTATCCTCGAAAACAGGCATTCTGGAGGAAGCGACTCCACGAAGCGTCTGCAAAAAAGGACGGGTGAAATCATCTTCACGGCAGGCATTTGCCTGATCCGGTTTGTGTACGAAATCAAGTGCTCCGAGCTCCAGAGCATCCATGGTGGTCTGTGCACCTTCCTTGGTATCCGTACTGGCCATCATCACCCTCTGCGGAAGACCTGCTTTCTTTAACTCAGAAAGGAATTGAAGGCCGTTCATCTTGGGCATATTAACATCCAAGACAATGACATCATATGTATTTTTCTTGACGAGTTCCAAAGCTTCCAGGCCGTTGATAGCCCTTCCGGTTACTTCGAAACCATCATCCGAATTGATTATATCACAGAGCACTCTTCTCATAAGTGCAGAGTCGTCAACAACCAAAACTTTTTTCTTCATATGCATTTACCGCCTTGAATTGTTTGATTATAACCCTTATTATAACAGGATTTTTACCTCTTTAGGTTTTTTCTTTCCTCTTCGAAAATAAATCTTATGATTTCTTCTCTTGCACCGCGTTCCATGTTCACATACTGAACTCTGTGCTCATATGTTCCGGCTCTGTTTTCGAGCTCCTTAACGAGAAGAACCTTACCGATAAGCTCATATTTCTTGCGCTCTCCTCCTATGAGAAGATTGTAGCTGATATAGAGCATGCTTCCCGGCTCATATTTCTGATTGGACATAAATCTGAGTCCGCCGCCGGAAATATCTACGATTACACTTCTCTTAATGGGAAGGTTGGGCTGAAGATAAAGAGGGCTTTTATTGGCTACTGCATTAATCTCTTCTTCAACAAGATTTCTGGAGCACATTTCAAGTGCGCAGCTGAATCTGTAATATTCTCTTCTCTGATACTTTCTGAGGTTACTGGTAAGTTCGAGAACAAGAACATAAATATTATTGGATTTATACCTGTCAACAACTCTGACAAAGCACTGATAAAGCCCTGCACCGGTATAAACGATCATGTTGAATTCAGCTTCAACGGGAAGGAGGATCAGCTTGGTCTGCTCAATAGGCATCTGTACCTCAACAGAATCTTCCGAGATGATATCTACGATCT
>JAGPFR010000052.1 GCA_018056425.1 Lachnospiraceae bacterium | reverse complement strand
TAACGAAGATACAAAGGCCGAACTGGTCAATAAGATCATTCCCGGGCCCAAGCCTCTTTTCAGATGCTGTATATATAAGGAACGTGAGATCGTCAGAGAAAGGATCCGCCTTGCGTGCGGAATGGAGACTTCCGATAATCAGGGTTCCAAAAATATTGTTCAGGTCATTCACGCCGCATGTGATGAGTGCCCGATCTCTGCATATTCGGTAACGGATAACTGCAGATTCTGTCTCGGAAAAGCATGTATCAATTCCTGTAAGTTTAATGCCATATCACCCGGTGATGTAAGAATGCATATCGATCCTGCCAAGTGCAAGGAATGCGGTATGTGTGCCAAGGCATGTCCTTACGGTGCCATTGTGCACCTTGAAAGACCCTGTAAAAAGGTCTGTCCCGTCGGTGCGATCACTTATGACGAAAACGGAATATGTAAGATTGATGAAGAGAAGTGTATCAACTGCGGACATTGTATCCACAGTTGTCCTTTCGGTGCTATCGGATCCAAGACTTATCTTGTTCCCATTATTCAGGATATCCTTGCGGGAAAAGAAGTCATTGCAATGGTTGCACCTGCTATCGAGGGTCAGTTCGGTGCCGATATCGATATGGCATCCATCAAGGCAACACTTCTTAAGCTTGGTTTTTCCGATATGATAGAAGTAGGACTCGGAGGAGATATGACCGCTGCATTCGAGTCATACGAATGGAGTGAAGCACGCAAAGAAGGCAGAAAGATGACAACTTCATGCTGTCCTGCTTTCATCAATATGCTGAGAAAGCATTTCCCCGATCAGTATCGTGACAATAAATCCACAACCGTATCTCCCATGTGTGCGATCTCAAGATATCTCAAGCTCACACATCCCGGATGTACGACCGTATTTATCGGTCCCTGCATTGCTAAGAAGGCAGAGGCGCAGGAACCCAATATTCCCGATAATGCCGACTATGTTATTACCTTCGGTGAATTCAGAGCACTTCTGCGTTCCAGGGATATTAAACTCGAGCATGTGGACGGAGAGTATCAGATGGCTTCATCATTTGGTAAGAAGTTTGCATCGGGCGGCGGCGTTGCAGGTGCGGTCATCGAGTGTATGCAGGAAAGAGGAGAAGATACTTCGGATATTAAGCTTCTCAAAGTTGCCGGCGGAGATGAGTGTAAGAAAGCTCTTCTTATGCTTAAAGCAGGAAGACTTGAAGAAGATTTCATAGAAGGAATGGTTTGCCCCGGAGGCTGTGTCGGCGGGCCTTCAAAGCATATGACCGAAGTTGAGATAACCAAGGCAAGAAACGAACTTCTGTCCAAGGCGGATGACAGAAAGATCCTGGAAAACCTTAAGGATTATCCGATGGATAAATTCTCGATGAACAGGCATGCACATATGAATCCCGAACTTATCGAGAAGGTATTCCCCAAGAATTAAAAAGTGGAAATCAAGCCGTATTTAATGTATAATACAGTTTGTTTGCAGCCGTAGTATATCGGTAGTACGTCAGCTTCCCAAGCTGAAGAGGCGGGTTCGACTCCCGTCAGCTGCTGTAAGCTTAAAACCTCGTAAACACTGTGTTTGCGGGGCTTTATAGTATAAAGGAGGATTTATAATGGCTAGTATGATGAAGACAAGACGTGAACAGAGGATGATCTACAATCCCGAAGACACTCTTCTCGATGACAGAACCTATAACATGGCGCTCGGCGGATCGGTAATGTATGGTCTGATCCTTAATATCATTATGTGTGTAGCAATCGGAAACCGTCTGACAGTTCAGATAAATCACAATCCGATATATGCAATTTATCTTTTGGTCGGATACATTGTCTGCTGCATTGTCGGTATTCTGATGTCTTCCAAGTCAAAGAGTCCTGTGATCAGCTTTATCGGATATAACCTTGTTGTGGTTCCGATCGGACTTGTGCTTTCTCTTACCGTTTCTGCTTATGTAAGAGCGGGAGCCGGCGATATTGTTCTTCAGGCTATCGCATACACCGCAATTTCCGCAGGCTGCATGATCGTTTTATCTATTGCATTTCCCGATTTCTTCAGCGGACTCGGAAAGATCCTTTTGGGATGTCTTATCGGACTTCTTATTGCGGGAATAATCTCTGCACTCTTTTTCCCCGCTTCATACAACATTATCACCTGGGTAGGTGCAGTGATCTTTGCTCTTTATATCGGATATGACTACTGGAGAGCACAGCAGTTCCCCAAAACTCTTGATAACGCGATCGATTGTTCACTCGATATCTATCTTGATATCATCAACCTTTTCATCAGGATTCTGAGAATTCTCGGAAGCAGAGGCGGATCAAGAAGAAAATAATATTTAGACAAGTGAGCCACGGGGACGTTTCAGATTGGCCCAAATGTTCTTCCGGGCCAATCTGAAACGTTCCCGTGGCTCTTTTTTTAAAGAATTTCGTCGGATATAGTAAGTTTTCCCTCGTTGATCGCTTTATAGATATCCTCAAATGCCATTGGCTTTCCGTAGAAGTATCCCTGAAGTCTGCCGCAGCCTTTTTCGGTAAGGAATCTGGCGGCTTCCTCGGATTCAACGCCTTCGGTCAAAGTTTTCATATTGAGTGCGCATGCCAGATCCAGGATTGTTCCTATGATCTTGCGTGCGTTTTCTTTAACCTGCTCATCCTCAAAATTCTTAAGGAAGACCATGTCTATCTTAAGAACGTCGAAATTATAATCCTTCAAAACATTAAGAGATGAATATCCGGATCCGAAATCATCAAGCCAGATGCTGTAGCCCTTTTTGTGAAGTGTATCAATGGCTGTCTTGAGGGTGTTTGTCTCATCGGTAAGTGCACTTTCCGTGATCTCAACATGGAGATATTCTTTAGGAATCCGGTATTTTTCGACGAGCCTTTCGAGCTCGGAGACCGCATCCATGAGCTCAAAATCAAGTCTTGAGAAATTGAGTGATACGGGGAATATCTTTTCTCCCTGATCAAGCTTTTCCCTGAGGTTTTTACAGACTTTCTCGTAGATGCACAGGTCGAGTTTATTGATCTGGCGGCACTCTTCAAGTATCGGTATAAATGCTCCCGGTGAAAGGAAACCAAACTCCGGATCATCCCATCTTGCAAGTGCCTCGCATCCGCACAGCTTCTTGTCGTTCGACCATACAACGGGCTGGTAGTAAACCTGAATGTAATCTTCGCGGATGGCTTTATCGATGTTATTTAAGATGTGCTGACGAAGATGGAACTCTTCATGCATCTTCTTGTCGTATTCTATATATGTTTTATCTGCGTGATGTGAGATGGAATGAACGGCGTATCTTGCCCTGTCTATATCGCTTCTTGGATTTGATTTTTCGGCAGGCCGGTATCCTCCGACTTTGAGTTCAAGGTAAAGCTCGTCGGTGCATTCTTTTTTCAGGATCTGTCTCATCTGTTCGATACGGTCTTCGAATCCGTCGATCCTTGTAAGCACCATGAAGTGATCGTCGGACATTCTTCCGTAGATGTCATTTTCAAAGACCGTGGCAAATCCTTCAGCCAGTTTCTTCAGAAGTGCGTTACCCTGCTCATAACCAAGGTGATCATTGTATGTTCTGAAGTTGGCTATATTGAAAAAGAGATAGATCAGCTTCGAAGGTTCCGTGGTTTTTAAGAGAATCTCGGCTTTTTGCGCGAATTCCCCGGCATTGGGAATGCCTGTAAGATCATCGGTTATCGAAGCTTTTATAAGCTGCGCGGATTTACGGGCTTCGCTGTGTCTCTGGTGATAGATGCTTACGACCACTGCAATAAGCGATATGAAAAAAGTTGCATAGTTGATCTGATCGGCTTCGAGAACGTTTTTGACATTACCTTCGAGATCGACTCCGTATGTGTCGAGATAATTGATGTATGCGATCCCTATAACAGAGAGCATTATGATGGAGATATACGGCCTCCATATCAGCAGACAGGCGGCATAGAGGACCATGGTCAGGAAGCAGATTATCATCCTGCCCTTCGAAAAGTCGCTTTCCGAAACCTTCCAGCCAAAATACATGCACACTCCGGTGAACATTACGGTCAGTCCGATGCTTATATAGGGAGACCTGCTTATTTTGTTACCGGTGTATAGGATCGAATAGATGAGCATGAATACACCGATCAGAAGCAGCAACCAGTAATTCCTGGAATATTTGAAAAAGAGTTCGGCGGTGGCGTATTGCCCGGTCAGAACATACTTTTTGATAAAGCGGAGTATCATCCAGCTTTCAAGAACTATGATTATCAGGGCCATAAAAAATGTTGACCGGATATTGGCATCGCGATGGAATGCCTTCTCGTACGGAGACATTTTTACGAACCCGAAGAAATCTTTTAAGCGGTACCAGAAACTTTTCTTTTCCATGGTTTTTTCCCCCTCGATCATATAGATGATCATCCACAGATTATTTATTCAGATATTTGTCTATCCTGTTTTTTACATTGACCTGAATATTGCGGTAGTAAAACATGTAATCGTAAACGTGCAGTGAACCGGGCGGAAGAGAAGGCACCGGATTGGGATACATTTCCGTATCAATATCTGTTATCTTAATGACCCCGCGATCTGTATCTATATATCCTCCGCACATATGAGGTATTTCTTCCGTGATATTTCCTTCATTATCCGTAAAACATGCTCCGAGATTCATGCTTGCATAGGCAGGCTGGGAATCCGTTCTCCAGTTTAGCGGATTGATACAGTAGCCGGTTTTCCCAGCGGGACATATGAACGTACCCCTGACATCTTCCGTCTCACAGTCGAAGCATATGATAACTCCGGTATCATCGGCTGACCTGGCAGGTTTAAGCTGCGGGTATTCAAGAACATCTTCTTCGTCAAAAGACCACCCGATGGCATATACGGCTACGAGACGGTCTTCAAGATCCTTATCGTCAAAATATTCTTTAACGAGTCTGAGACACATATCTGCACCCTGGGAAAAGCCTGCAAGGATTATCGGGCGTCCGCTGTTTTCATTTTCGAGATACCATTCGAATGCAGTGGATATATCTTCATAGGCGATTGCCAGATATTCTTCCCTGTCGATGGAATTAAGGCTGTATACGCTGATCGCAGCCTGTCTGTAAAACGGGGCATACATTCTGCAATCTTCTTCGTATATACCGCGCTCCATGTTCAGAGCAGAGGTGAATTTGGCAAGTGTTTTCTTATCGCCGATGGACATGTTGGTTCTGCTGCCCGTATAAACCGTGGGCGCTATGAAAAATAGATCGACGTCTTTGTCATCACCTACAGCAAAATAAGCCCATGAATCGCGCGAGGAATAATCCGGCACGCGTTCAAAGCGGGCTTTTCTGATCAAAAGTACGGCAGTGACAACCGTAAGTATGAAAACCGCAAGGATGATAACATCCGCGATTATGCGATTGTTTTTTTTATTTTTGAACATGTTTCCCCATAAGAACTTTAAGCATAATCATTATACTACACGTTATATTTCCTACAAATTAAATGTTTGTGATTAACCGAGATGACAAAAGGAAATGAGATTATTTAATTCCCATATACGATATGTTATAATAATTTGCTGTTTGGGCGAATGAGCCCATTGAGGAGAATGAAAAGGGTCGATAGAAATGAAGGGTCTGAGGAAGTTTGTTGCTGTCTTTCTCATAGTTACGGGAATTACCGTGCTTTTAGCCGAAGGAGCGTATTACTATCTGATTAATACGCGCTTCGAGCTGTTCGGTCATCCCTGTGATATTTACATGGAAAATCTGTGCTTTGAAGGAAGCGAGATCACAGACCTTGATTCACTCGAAAAAGGACTTGCCAAATTCGGTAATCTGAGGAGTGTAAATCTGGGTTCATACAGACTTTATGTCGAAGATATCCCGATGCTTCAGAGTCTTTTTCCAGGTGTCGCTTTTACTTACGATACCTGGATCAATATCGAGGGTGTGGACTATCCGATAGATGCGGATAAAGTAAGTCTTTCGGATCACGGTTATACCAATATTGAAACTCTGATCACAAAGCTGACTTATCTGCCTTCCCTGACCGAAGTAACGTTCGGGGAAAAACACATAACCGCAACCGAAAAAGCACGTCTTAAGTACCTGTTTCCGGCTGTGGATTTCGTTGTTGTTGAACTCTATGACATATGCGGACAGGTATATCCCGCAGATGCAACTTCCATAGATCTTAACCGTAATAAGATAATCATAAGTAATCCCATGAAGGAAGAGCTGTTTGAGAATCTTTCTCTTTTTCCGGACCTGGAAAGTGTTGATCTTCACGGTCAGGATCTGTCGTGGGAAGAGAGGGTGGAACTTGCACGTTCCTTTCCCAAGATCAATTTCGGATGGGAAGTTGAGTATAACGATGTCATCTATGATTCATCCGAGACGCTTGAAGTCGATCTGACAAGGAAGAGATTGTCAGAGGATGATCTGGCCGTTCTCAAAGAACTTACCGAGCAGATAAGAGGACTTCAGAAGCTTATCGTATGCGACTGCGGACTTGATAACGAAACTCTCGGTGAGTTCAGAAAAGAAATTCCCACGGTCAAGCTTGTATGGCGTCTTCGAATGGGTAAATGGAGTCTCAGAACCGATCAGGTTACATTCTCGGTTCTTATCTATACCTACGATTACGAAAGACTCAGATCAAAGGATATTCAGGTTCTAAAATATTGTACTGACTTAAGATGTCTTGATCTGGGACATCAGTCCATAGTTGATATTTCCGTGATAGGAGATTATCTTCCCGAACTCAGGCTTCTGATAATGGCAGATAACTGGATCAACGATCTGACTCCGCTTGCAAAGTGCAAACATCTTCACTATCTGGAGCTTTTTGTAAATAACCTTACGGATATCTCACCTCTTGCAAATCTTCATGAACTTGTGGATGTAAATATAAGCTACAACAGAAGGCTTGCAGATATCACGCCGCTTCTTAATTCGCCCATGATGGAGCGTATCTGGCTTGAGAGTACTTCCGTTTCGTCCGAGGATTTTGATCTCCTTGAAGCGACATATCCTAATGCTAAGGTCGTAAGAGTAGTAAGGGGGCGTCCTTCGGTAGATCAGGGCTGGCGAGACGGGTCCGCCAGATATGCCCAGATGATGGATATGTGGTTTAACAATTATTACGGTGATGAATTTTACAAATACGATCTTCTGGCTGTCGAACTCGGACTGCGTGACGATGAGCCGGAAGAAGCCCGAAATCACCCGTATTAAAGCCACTTCCGGGCATTTTAAAAATCAGAAAAAATCTTTTCAAAATCTGCTTGCATTTGTCATATACCTATGATATTATTATCAAGCTGTTTGAAAAACGGGGTGTGGCTCAGCTTGGTTAGAGCGCCGTCTTAGGGAGGCGGAGGTCGCGAGTTCGAATCCCGCCACTCCGATAAAATTAGAACCCGTATGCGAGGAGACGCTACTCCGTGCATTACGGGTTCTTATTTTATCGGAGTGCTCACTCACGATAAAAAAGAACCTTCATCTGATGATGAAGGTTCTTTTTTTATGTCCTTTCGAAGCATGTAGCAGGCGGGCTAATAAAACTATGGTTTTCCGGGGATTTATTAGCCTTTTTGATGCTTTTCGGCGGGCTTTTTCTGAAGGCGGGCTAACAAAACTATGGTTTTTGGGGTTTTATTAGCCTTTTTGTTGAATTGGAGCGGTATTTTTTTACAAACGGGCTAATAGATCTTTGGTTTTCAGGAATTTATTAGCCTTTTTGGTGCTCGGAATGGGCTTTACAAATAACATATGCGGATATGGCGGGCTTGATATTGATGCAGTTATGAAAAACGGCAAAAAAGTGCCCATCTTCCGAAGGGGAAAATGGGCATTCAAAGTCTGATCATTTAATTCATTCTCCGTACCAGACGATTCCGCCGGGACCGGGAACTTCGGGATAGCTTGCCATCATGGAGCACAGGCAGTTAAGATATATGCCGTCAAGAGGTGTTGAGTCCGTTTCTTTTCCTGCGTCGTCTATAAAGGATTCTTTTTCGGTACTGTATATGAAATGGTAGTAGCGGATGCTTCCGTCATCCTCTTCAGTTTCAAAGTTAATGACGATCAGTCCGTTGCCACGCATAAAGATATTGCTTACAGTTGATCCCTCCGGCACGATTTCATTTACGATGATGTCGTCACACCAGTAGCTGACGGTTGCTTCATCGATTGTTGTGCCGGCATACTCGTAAGTATTGCCGTACTCGCTGTCATAGAAGAAATAGTATTTCTTCCAGGTATGCCCGATAAGGCCTATATCCGGTTCATACATCATATCGTAGGAACTGTCGGTGATAGTAAAGCGGTTCTCTTCGTCTTCGGAAGCAAGCACGTACCCTAATCCGGAATAGTCCGTTTCCCAAACCTTTCCTTTATCTACATAGAAAACAAAACTGTAGCTCTCGGATACGAAAAATTCATCGAACAAAATATAATTCACATCGCCCAGTGTCATATGGCGGGCTTCTTCACCGGTTCCAAGTCCGAAGGTGCGGTGTATTATTCTGCATTCGTTTTCGGATACGAACCATACTTCTCCGTCCACATAGACAGTACCGTCATCATAAGGCTCTATTTCTTCACCTACAATGGCAAAGGCCTCTTCATTGCCGTCACTGTCATAATCATCCCGTTCAAATACGATGACTTCATCATCGCTGCAACCGGCATTATCAAGAAGCAGATCATACAGATAATCGCTTACGGGTTCCATGGTATTTGACATCTCAACCCTGAGAGTCACATCGTGATCGGGCATTGTGAATCTTATGATATATCCTTTTTCTTCGGAGTAATCAACATCGAGGATCTCATCATCAAGATAGAATGTATAGTCGGTGTCGGTTGCGATCACATCATAATAGAGCTTAACCTTTTCACCGGCCTCATATTCATCCTCAGCCTTTTTGAAAAGGTCTTTCTGTCCGCAGTAATCTACTTTGTAGAGCTCTTCTTCCTCTTCATCAACCATGTCGTTACCGGTATTTTCAGGGACATCAGGTCCGCCGCATCCGCAGAGCATAAGTAGCGAAAGCGACATGCAAAAGAGTTTTAAAAGTTTTCTTTTATTCATGGTTCAATAACTCCTCAATAAGAACTTACCAATCACTGTTCCAATCGGTATATCCGCTGTCCCAGTCATTACTGTCCCAACTATCATAATCCCGGTCATCCGAAGTGTCACTGTCATAACCGAATCTCCAATCATCATAATAAGGCGTTCTTTCGAAAGATGTATAAGTACCCTGATGTGAAGAAGTATTCTGATAATCCCTCCAGTCATTTGAAGTGAATGCCGAAGGGATATTGTAGGCCCGTGCCCAATCACGGTCATTATCATTGTAGTGATACCAGGTGTTGCCTGCTCTGTAATACAGGTTATTGTTAATGGAGTAATAACCGTTACTGTTGATCTCTACATCTGCGATAGCTGAAATGAAAAACAGAACGGCTATGAATCCAAAGAGACCTTTTTTGACATTTTTCGGAATAGAGTTAAAACTTTGACGTAAGCTTTGGTTAAGTATGTATGCTCTGAAAGAAAGCAGTGCAAATGCCATTACCACGATGGGGGCCATATAGACAATAACTCCCAGATTGATGCCTTTGGAATTCTGTAACCATTTTAAGAATTCCAATGTAAAAAAATACGAACAAAAAGCAATTACTATAAACAAGAGAATGTGTACTTTGGTAACCGGTCTGCTTTCGGGTTCGAAAGAGTAGATCGGAGAATTAACTGCGGTGGTTTGGCCGGCAGCCCACCTGGTCTGCTGATTTATTATCTCTTCCAGAAATCTCTGATATAATTCGTGAACTGCAAATTCTTCATCGGAACCCTGGTATCGGATGACTCTTGTGCCATCCGCTTTGTTTTTGTATACGATGTAATCGCCTAATTCATCCTGATAGACACCGAATGCTTTTGGGGATCTGACGTCTACTCCCGCAAAGAATCTGGTTCTGGCGGGTTCGTATCCGTTTTCTTTGAACCAGGTTTTTAATTCTTCAATAGTTTTGGGCTCATCGTAGCCTGGTGTCATTTGTGGTTCCTCCGATCTTTTTCCGACACCTTCACATAACGCGCAGTATGGGCATGGAATAACAATTGGCAGGTCTAAATTACAATCAGCTGTTCAGGGATATTGCAAGGGCTAATGCAGCAATTGCGAGAGGGATTACTATTGCGCATATGTAAGGGGTTAAGTAAGCCCGTTTTGCCGCTGTTTTTGCATTACTGTCTTCCGACGTGGCAAGATTCACGTGACATCTGAATTTATATGATTCTAATATGATAAACGAAAACAAGGCAAGATTTATCACTAAGATAATTGCCGGCAACAGGATAATAGACCTTCGTTCCGCAATAAGTGCATGTACCGAAGTGGTCTTCATCCGGTTTGATCGTTCCGCCGCAGTTGGGACAATTACAAGTTACCATTACTCAGATCCTCCGTGCTTTTTAGAACCGTTCAATTTCTTATGTATCCCGTATATAAGCGGGATTACCATAATGATCCATACTACAGGCTCCGCAATTATGATAGCGGTGTATTTTAAGACGGGTGTCAGGAACAGTGCGATGAGCAACTTTCCGAGAAGTTCCGCAAAACTTGATACGACTGGAAGCTTATGCTCACCCATTCCCTGGAGCGCATTTCTGTATACGGATATGAATGCCGTTACAGCATAAAATAATGTGTCGAATTTCTGATAATTGACTGCATTTGTTATTATTTCAGTTTCTGATGTGCTGGTCAAAGCTTCTATTATCCCGGGACATATGGTGTAGCTTACGAGAACGCACAGAGCCGAATAGAGACAGGATATGATCACTGTGACTTTGATCCCTTCTTTGATACGGTCAATGCGGCCAGCACCGTAGTTTTGTCCGCTGTATGTAGCCATAGCTGTTCCGAATACTCCGAATGGAAGCATGTATATTCCGGAGAGCTTTCTCGTGGCGGCATGTGCAACGACGATGTTGTCTCCGAGAGAGTTGATGGCTGATTGAAGGGAGAGTGTTCCGAAAGCAACCATTGAACTCATAAGAGCCATGGACATTCCGGATGAAAGGAGCGCTCGGATCCCGGTTTCTTTTTGCAGGATGAGATCCTTTATTCCGAACCTTAACTCTTTATATCTGATGTATGTGTAGATATAGCAAAGCACCGCACATATGACCTGGCTGGTTACGGTTGCTGCTGCAGCACCTTTTGTTCCCAGACCGAGTTTTCCTATGAATGCAATATCGAGAAGTATATTCAGAACGGTTGAGATTATGAGGAAGATAAGAGGTGTATAGGCATCCCCGACGGCTCTGAGCGATGCGGCAAGGCAGTTATAGAATGCGGAAAAAATAAGACCCATGAGCATTATGGAGATATATTCCGATGCAGGGATTCTTACATTATCCGATACGTTTAAAAGATTAAGGATAGGATCAAACAGGAGAAAACATACCGCTATTATCATCAGAGAACAAAGCAGTGCGAGGGTGACGGATGATGAGATCGAGCGTTTTGTTTTGCTAAGACTCCCCGATCCGTAATGCATGGCGGTAATGACACCGAATCCGTTGGTCAGACCTATGATAAATGAATTGGTAAGATCGTATAAGGATGATACCGATCCCGCGGCCGCAATGGCATCTTTTCCGAGGAAGTATCCGAGGATCTTCATGTCCGCAAGGGAATAGGCAAGGTTAAACAGCCTGCCGAGTAAAATGGGCAGGGAAAAGAGGCATATTACTTTGAGCGGATTTCCTTTAGTCAGTTCTTTCATATCTGATTATTCTAACAGATTTAAAAGTTTTCAGACATTATTGATTATTTTTGCAAAAATACTATAATATTCGTTATCTGGAGTTTATCTCAGAACAAAATCTAATATGGGAGGTCTCTTGTATGAAAAAATCCGGTTCTGCCAAGCTTTCTATGAGAAGTACGCTGATTTTGTATGCTCTTATTCCGCTTATCTGTGCATCGCTTATATTAAGTATCTGCCTGATCACCGTAAGCAGCAAAGAAATGAAAAGCTGGATCAACAACTCGCTTCTTCAGGTTATCATGGAAAAAGGTACTTCATTTGATACTGTTACAGATACCAATGTAAGAACTCTTCAGGCTTATGCCTCGGCACCCATAGTAAAGGAATATCTTAAGAATCCCGATGATGCAAAGCTTGCTGCCGAAGCAGAGCAGTATACTTTGGATTTCTATTCATCATTGGACGGATGGGAGGGCCTGTACATAGCGGATTGGGATACTCAGGTAATGGCTCATTCCAATCAGGGCGCTGTGGGAATGGTCCTGAGAGAAGGAGATTCTCTTACGGCTCTTCGAAACAGTATTCTGGGTGCAAACGGAGTTTATAATACCGGCATTATCACGTCACCCGCTTCCGGACAGCTGGTCATGTCGATCTATTATCCCGTAATGGATAACGGAAATCCTATCGGTTTTGTCGGCGCGGGTACTCTTGTAAACAACGTTGCCGCTAAGATCTCCGACGTATCAGCGCTTAATCATGATAGTGCATATATCTATTTCGTTGATCCTAAGGGTACCATGCTTTATCACCCTGACGAATCCAAAATAGGTAATCCGGTGGAAAATGAGGCGGTTAAAAGCCTTGTTGCTCAGTTGGAAGCAGGACAGACCCCGACTCCCGACTGTATTACTTATGTGTATAAAGGAACTACCAAGTATGCTGCATATTATATAGGCAAGGACAATGCATACATAGCTGTTCTTACAGCCGACGAGAACGATGTCTTTTCAGGAATCAATTCAACCAAGATGTGGACGGTTGTAATATGTCTCATAAACGTTATCGTGTTCACCATACTTGCGATCTTTGTTGCAAATATTATTTCAAAACCTCTCAGAAAGACCGCAGCTGCCATCTCGGTACTCGGAACCGGTGATGTTACGGTTGATTGCGATGCTCACTCCATAATCGATGAAACAATAAGGATCATCGAATCCTTCAAGTCGCTGAGATCATCGCTTAATTCATCCATGAGATCTGTCAAGGATTCAGCAAATGTCCTTAATGATGCGATTGTTAATGTTGATGAGATGACAAGCAACAATGTTGAGTCCATTTCCCAGATCAACACTGCTATCGGTGAAGTTGCTTCTACCTCCCAGAGTGTTGCCGAAAATGCTCAGATCATGGCAGAGAAGGCTGTTGAACTCGGTGCTGACGTAGAAAATCTCAATGATAATGTACGCAGACTTTATGATGAGTCACAGACGATCCGTGAAGCAAACAACGATGCCACCAACTGTATGAAGTCCGTTTACTCCGGTGCTAACGAATCCGTTGATGCGATGAAGAGCATTAATGATAAGATTGCAGAGACCAACTCCGCGATTGGAAATATCGAAACAGCCATTCAGGCTATCGAATCCATCGCTGCTCAGACCAATCTGCTTTCACTTAACGCATCGATCGAGGCTGCACGTGCCGGTGAAGCAGGCCGCGGATTTGCGGTTGTTGCTGATGAGATCAGATCGCTCGCGGATTCTTCAGCCGAATCGGCAAAAGAGATCAAGCAGATCATCGAGAACGTCATCGTCATGTCCAATGGCACAGTTGAGATCAGTAACAGAGTTTATGAAGTTATCAGTAAGGAACGTGAGGATATCGAGCAGGCTCAGGAGAAGTTCAATGTTCTGTCCGATTCCGTAGCAGCTTCCATTACAGAGATCGATACCATCAAAGATATTACCGCACAGCTTGATAAGATCAAAGCTGATCTTACCAATTCCACCACCGAACTCGGTGCGATCTCTGAGGAACTCGGAGCTTCCGCAGAGGAAGTTGCTGCATCCTGTCAGACTGTTACCAGTGCATGTACCGACACTTTGGATTCGACCGTCAAGATGCGTGAAGTCAATCAGGAAATGGGTGTTGCAATCGATTATTTCAAGCTTTGATAAGCATTTTTCTTTCAAAAGGGGACGCTGTTGCGTCCCCTTTTATTGTGAATATGACTGTTATGGTATTTTGTTATTATCGGTTGATATTTTGATGGCCTGATATTAAAATTGTAGATAATTATGAACAAAGCTGAGACAATTGCCAGACAAAAGATCATAATTGTATTTTTCCAGCTTACCGGCATCGCATTCGCTATAAGTATGCTTATTTTTATTGCGGGCAGTCTGCTTCATTATATCGAAGATGCCAAGCATATCTATCTGGTGACCAGGGTGATCATTCCCACGGTTATCAATATCGTTGCGTCCTTCGTGGCATTGTATGTAAACGCTTCGGAAAAGTTTGATAACTCAATGAAGTGTTTTGTTTGTTCTTTTTCTTTTGCCACCATCGGCGGAAGCTTATCATTCTGGAACGGTTATTATGTTGTTCTGTGGAGTCTTCCCATTCTCGCCGTTGTTTTCTGCAGCGTATTCCACGACATGCATCTGCTCTACAGCGTAACGGTGTATTCGATCATCCTTGTTGCGATGAGTGCGTTCTTCCAGATGCTCATGCATCCCGAAGAATATAATTATTTCCTTCAGAGCATGTTGGTTGTCATGTTTGCGATAACCTGCGGAGCGATGGTTTCAAGAACGATCATCATTTACAACAAAGAGATGCAGAACATCGTTTACGCGGCCAATGAGAAGCAGGAAAGCTATCGCCAGAGACTCGAGATCGATCAGCTTACTTACCTTCATACGAGACCTTATGCTCAGGAGAAGGCAGATATTTTCCTTCTCAATGCATCACCCGAACATCCGGTTTCTCTTGCGGTTGTCGACCTCGACTTTTTCAAGAGCATAAATGATACATACGGACATAAAAACGGAGACGTCGTTCTCTGGAAATTCGGAGATACCGTTAACAAGAATATGAAGGACAATCTCGTGGTCGGAAGATACGGCGGAGAGGAATTCATCTTCGTATTTGACGGCGGGGACTTCCATGATCACATAGAATACATGGATGACCTCAGAGAAAAGTTCGGAAAGATCCATTACAAGTTTACGGACAGGAATGTTACATTCAGCTGCGGCATTGTAAGTTCGACATTCCCCACTACATTCTCGGATGCTTTTAAATATGCCGATGCCGGTGTATATGCTTCCAAGGAAAACGGCAGAAACAGGGTAACTGCTTATCTGATGCCCGAACCCATAAAAGAGCAGGCACAATAAAATATTGACACTATATTCAACCGAGGGTCATTCCCTCCGTTTTTTATTTATTGCCGGGAATTGAG
>JAGPFR010000051.1 GCA_018056425.1 Lachnospiraceae bacterium | reverse complement strand
TGAACATGGTGTACGGGTTGCTTTTCTTTTTTTGCCATAATAACAGGCCTCCTATGATGTAGTGTATCATAGAAGACCTTATTCTTAGGTGCTTATGTTATTTACAGAAAAAGTTTCATACTCTCGTATCTTCCGATAAAACCCTGTCCTGCCTTAATGCCTTATCTTCGGATTTCATTCTTTCTTCAAACTCATCATCAAGTCTTTTTCTGTTATATCTGATCACGTTAAGTACAACGATCGCAATGAGTAGGACAATGGAGATTATCAATAATGCGATAAGCGTTCCGGATTTACCCGAAGACTTGTCTGTATTTTCGCCTTCGCTACCTGCCTGGCCGGGGGCCAGAGCTTGTGCGGGAAGCGAAGGATCTGAAGAAGAGGAAGCGGAAGCAGAAGCATCGGTACTTGCCAATCCCGGATCTTCGGTCAGGGTATCAGAGGTATTTGAACTACCTGAATCGGAAGATCCTGTTTCCGGGTTTACAACAGGTGTCGGAGCGTTTCCCGAATGATCGGAAAGGGATATTCCGTTTGCTCCCAGCGCAACAGCGTGGTCGAGACCTATGAATTTGCCCTCATCGTTTTTCCAAAGAACCGCTTCTACAAGAGCATATTTTTCTTCGTCCCAGGTCTTAAAATCATCCTTAACAAGTCCGCCGGTATCACCTGAGTTTGCGTTATAGCACCAGAAGGTGTGATTGAGGTTTTCTTTTCCGATAAGGTCTCTTAAGTATTCCATCCACTTAAGATTGTCACCGGACATGAATCCGCCCCATTCACCGATCAGTATCGGAGCGATGTCTTCCTCTTCGATATAAAGCCAGTAATCATGCCATGCATCATTATATAGTGAATCATATGTGAATCCGCCGCTGAACCAGGGCTGCTGGTAAACAAGCGGACCGTAATCATGAGGGGAGTACACAACCTGTCTGTTCCTTGCTTCATCACCGAAGTCGATGGGGAAATCTCTTACGGCCATGAGGTTTCCGCCCCACCATGTGTTGTAATAATCCGCATCGTTGGTTGAAGTGAAGTTGTTGGATGAAATATCGGTGGGATAAATCTGTATTCCTTCCACAACTATGAGAACGTAAGGGTTGATATCAAGGATCGCATTACCGGCACGCTCGGCAACTCTTTTCCAGTTATCCTTATCGTCAGAATCATTCCAGATCGCATGTTGGGTTTCACTTGCTTTTCCGTGAGGTTCGTTCTTTAAGTCAAAGGCAACGATGGTATCAAAATTTTTATATCTGTCGGCAATCCATGTGAGTGCCTCTACGTACTGGTCCTCGCTGATCTTGTCCGTATACCAGACGGGATGATTGTGTCCCGATGCATCGGTATTTGCGGAGTGGATATCGATCATGACCTTGATACCGTTCTGTTCGCAAAGAGTAAGGACGTAATCGAAGATCTCGAGTGAATTCAGTGAGTTGAGATTTGAATTGTATGCGTGATTATAATTGGCGGTGGGATAGTTGCCCTTTTTCCATTCAAGGAGAAGTTCTGCAGACATCGGGATTCTCATCAGGTTGAATCCGTGGTCTGCGATGGATACGATCGAGGTCTCAAGTTCAGCATTCCAGAGTCCGTCGAAGAGATTGGTTCCCGTATTGTATCCGAACCAGTTAAGCCCTGTAAGCCATACCTGATTACCGTTCATATCAACGATCTTGGAACCGTCCGTCGTAAGCCAGTCATCACCGACAGTTCCGTAAGTTGAAACGGCGGGAGAGGAGAACTCGGGTCTTTCTTCGGAATTATTGTTTTGATTGTTTTGATCGTTCTGGTTGTTATTATTGTTGTTGGTATTTACAGGAGCGGTGTATGTGCCTGAACCGGTTACACTGATAACCTTTGCTGATGAAAGTCCCGATCCGCTGACCTGGATTCCGACATTGGAATTAAAACCCCAAGAGTTTGCACCGTCAGCTTTTACTACCGCGGTTACCTGTTTTCCGTTTGCGGTGTATGAATCAAATCCCCAGCCGGAAGGTGAATTTACATCTGCGTTAAACTCTACTACTACGGTGATCGTCAGATATCCCGAGCATCCGTTTAAGTCAAAAGAAATCTGGCCGCCGGAGCCCCATATATTTGTATCGACATTTTCGGCTGTCGGTGTTTCTGCAGCCTTCATCCTGCCGTTAAATGTGTATTGAGATAAAGAGATGATAAGTACAAATGAGATCAGTAATACTGAAATGACTTTAGCTATGGATTTCTTAAAGAACCGTTTCATCGTTTTCCCCTCGAATAACTGATTTTAATAATCAAATGTTATTTTACTCTTTCTATATGTCATTTTCCAATATTATTGAATCAATCCGTTTTCATTTTTATGCATATTCTGCTTAAAGAGGGGGCTTAGGAATCTGCTCGGCAATGTTTTGCCGTTTTCGGTTCCTTTCAGGTAAAAGAGATAAAGCTTTTCTTCGGCCCTTGTCATTGCAACATAGAATATTCTTCTTTCTTCTTCGGTCTCGTAAGTGTCCGGCATCTTTCCGTGAGGAAAATTGTGTTCGTTTATATCGGGAATGATCACGGTATTAAACTCCAGCCCTTTGGATGCGTGAACTGTCATAAGATCTGCTGCATCCGGATTTTGTTTTTTTGCGGATTTTTTCAAACCGGATTCGTATTTCTCCTTTATAAGAAGAATATCTTCCAGACATTCTGCTTCTCCGAAAAGCCTTTCACCTTCCTGCAGGATCTTTTGGTATTCGTTTATCCCGGTATCATCTTTACAAAGGCTGTAAATGTATTTTTCATAACCGATCTTTTTATACAGATATGTTATCGCACTTTTGATCGAAAGCTTTTTCATAAATAAGAGATCTTTTTTGAGGACATACAGTTTATTGATCTTTTCCTGTTTGTGTAAGGAGCGCCCCGATGTGATTGATTTTATTATCCGGTCAAGATTACCACCCGATCCGATGAGGTATTCATGATCTATATACCTGGGCGGTGTGTTGATTATTTCTTTAAGGGATCCTTCCGAAGGCTCGCCGTAAATATTTTGAAGATAAGAATATATATCCTTCATGATGAAATGATCGAATATGCTTACCGTCTTTTCCCTTATCCTGAAGGGAACGTTTCTTGTCGTCAGAAATGTAGCGAAGGACTGCATTTCTATATTTGTCCTGAACAGTACGGCCATTGTGCTTTTCTTTTGGGTGATCAGTTTGAGCATGTACTCATATTCGCCTGCCTGATCGTCAAACCCGTGAAGGGAAAGATTATCCCCGGGATCTTCCTTTATGCTGACAGGTGTTTTGCCGATCCTGTTTTTATTCTCTCTGATAACGAGAACGGAAGCGTCCACGATCTGCTTTGCCGATCTGTAATTTGAATTCAGATACATCAGTTCGGCGCCTCGTTCTTCCAGAAATGTTTTGAGAATTGAAGGGTCCGAACCCCTGAATCCGTAGATCGACTGGTCGTCATCACCGACGGCAAATATCTCGGATCTGCTGCCTGCAAGCAAACATACCGTTTCATACTGGGCTTTGTTAATGTCCTGGAATTCATCTATAAGAATATGGGAGAACCTGTTCTGCCATTTGAGTATAAAGGATCTGTCATGTAACAGAAGGTCCCTGCAATCGTAAACCATGTCATCAAAATCAAGCAGGTTTGATTTATGACGAATGTTCTCGTAATACTTAAACATTTCAGGAAACAGATCACTTAAGTTCCGGCTTTCGGTAAGTTCACCCACTTCGAATGTTCTCAGCCTTTCCAATGCTCTGTATTTATCAAGAGTGTTTTTGTATACGGATACTGCATGAAGAAACTCGGAAACGGTGCCTTTTATATCCATCCCTTTTTCATATCCGAGATATTTTTTGATCACGTTTGATGCTATTTCGGATCTGTTCCTGTTATATAAGATTATTGGCGGATTTGACCCGGCAGACTTACGGATCATGTTATAGAAAATCGAATGAAATGTTCCGAAAGCAACAGGCATGGGAATTTCCGATTTTGCATTAAATCTGTTTTGCATCCCGGTTGCAGCATCTTTGGTAAAAGTGATGACCAGAATGGAAGAGGGATCGACCGACAGATCGTGTATCAGATATAGTATCCGGGATGTCATGGTGTGAGTTTTACCCGATCCCGGGCCTGCTGCAAGCAATATATCTTTTCCGGTAAATGTTGCGGCGCTGTGCTGCTCTTTGTTTAAACCGTATTTATCGTACATAAAAAGCCTCCGAAGGACACTTTTGTTCATCACACGGTAAACGGGATTTACCTTAAATGTCATGAACAAATAAGCCTTCTCCGGGGGCTTTTGATTATAATATCATTATCTTCCAAAAAATAAACCGATAATCTTTTTAAGGGAAACATATATACTCCTTTTATTGCCTTTTAAAACCCGTTAAAAGATGCATTTCAAACCCAGTCAAAATCCTCAAAAAACCTTGTAAATAAAGCATTTTCGCGATATAATTTATAAGATTATGGAGTACCTTGCGCATGAATAAGAACGGGACAAATTATATATTCCCTCTCATCACTCAGAAAACCGAAGAGGGTATCAGGTTTTGCCTCGAATCAAAGGCTTCCGATTGCGGAGTGATCCTGTATGACAGGGCCACGGGGCGTGAACTTGAGAGGATTCCCTTTGAAGAATGTGACCGTATCGGGAATCTTTATTGCAAAACCGTTCGCGGTTATGAGGCGTCCGGTATTTCATATCTGTATTATTCGGATTCGGAGCTTATTACGGATCCCAGAGCTACGGGACTTGTTTCTCAAAGACAATACGGTTCACCCGTTAAAGAACCGTTAAAAGCTGTAATAAACGACTCGGATTATGACTGGGGAAACGATAAACATCCCCGTTTGAAATTTGAAGACAGTTTCTTTTATCTGCTCCACGTCAGAGGTTTTACCAAATCACCTTCATCCGGAGTCAAGCATAAAGGAACGTTTGCAGGCATAGCCGAGAAACTCGATCACTTAAGTTCCTTGGGAATTACTGCAATAGAGCTCCAGCCTGCATATGAATTTATTGAAACGCAGTGCGGGCCGAAAATAGAGCCTTCATACGGCTACAGGGTATCCAAGCCTCTTCAGGTGATACCCGGAAAGCTTAATTACTGGGGATATAAGCCGGGTTATTATTACGCTCCCAAGGAGAATTATTCATCATCCACTGATGCCTCGACGGAATTTAAAAACCTGGTAAAGGATCTTCACAATCGCGGGATGGAGATCTGTATGCAGTTTTATTTTGCACCTGATTTTCCGGAATCGGAAATTCTTGAGATACTCCGTTACTGGGTTATCAATTATCATGTCGACGGATTCCATCTGATGGGCATGAATATTCCCATGAGACTGGTTTCCTCGGATTCTCTTCTTGCGGGAACAAAGCTTCTTAACGATCATTTAGACAATGTGGATTTTGAATCACTTAAAGATTCGGGATACGGAAGATTTATCGGGCTGTATAAGGATGATTTCAGATATCCTATGAGAAGGCTTCTTAAAGGTGACGAAGGACAGGTTTCCGATGCATTGTCATTTATAAGATCTAATCCAAGGGATTACGGGCGCATTAATTTCTTCTCGGATTATCAGGGTTTTACTCTTATGGATATGGTCAGCTATGACCGTAAGCATAATGAGGAAAACGGTGAGGACGGAAGAGACGGAAGTGATTATAACTTCAGCTGGAACTGCGGTGAAGAAGGAATCACACGCAAGAAGAAAATCCGTGATCTTCGTATTAGACAGATAAAGAATGCATACAGCCTTATGATGCTCGGAGCAGGTACGCCTCTCATTTTTATGGGGGACGAATTCGGTAATTCACAAAAGGGCAACAATAACCCTTACTGCATCGATTCACAGGTAACCTGGCTCGATTGGAAGGATCTTAAGAAGAATTCCGAATTGACGGATTATCTCAGGCGGCTTGTCAGACTCAGGGGCGATCATAAGATCTTAAAGAGTTCCAGAGAACTGTATATGATCGATACCGAAAACTGCGGGTATCCCGAATTGAGCTATCATTCCGATACGGCATACAGGGCTTCCTGTGAGTACTATTCCAGATCGTTCGGCATCATGTATTGCGAGGATAAGGGTGAATCCCTTTTGTATGCAGCGGTAAACATGGGATGGGAAGAAAATGTTCTTGCTCTTCCCAGAGCGCCCAAAGGATTTGACTGGCACATCAAGTTTTCGACAGATCCCGAAGCTGCTGATAAAACCGCACCGGGTGAACTTGAAAGATCGATTCCCGGAAGGACCGTGACAATATTTGAAACGGTCAGAATCCCTGCGGGAAATAAAACCGGGAAGGTAAAAAGATGAGCACTCCGTACATTTACAGATTTATACAGCATTTTGTGACCATAACAAAGCACCGCATTCTTGTTTGCAAAGGCTGTTTTAAGATCGGCTTATATTATCAGGGACTTACTCATGACCTGTCCAAGTATTCGCCCGATGAATTCCTTGTCGGGGTAAAATATTATCAGGGTACCAGGAGTCCCAATAATGCGGAACGTGAGGATATCGGTTATTCGTCTGCCTGGCTTCATCATAAGGGCAGGAACAAGCATCATTACGAGTACTGGATTGATTACAACACCAGAGGCGAGCTGCCCGGAGAAGATATATTGATCCCTGTTGAGATGCCCGACAGATATCTTGCGGAGATGGTTATGGACCGTATAGCCGCTTCAAAGGTCTATAAGGGAAAAGAATACAAAGATTCTGATTCTCTTGATTATTTCCTCTCGGGTATCGAGGCGGTTCCGATGCATCCGAATACCAGAAAAAAGCTTTACAGATATCTTAAGATACTTGCCAAATACGGTGAGGAAAAGACCTGTAAGCTGATCAGATATGAATTGAAACACGGACGATACGTTCCGAAGTCTAAAAGACAGGGATCAAACTAAAAGGAAATTAACGAAAACAAATGGCAGGTTCTTCTTTCGGAAAAATATTCAGAATAACCACCTGGGGCGAATCACACGGCCCGGCACTCGGCTGCGTGATTGACGGCTGCCCCGCGGGTGTGGAGTTATCGGAGGCTGATATTCAGCCTTACCTTGACAGGAGAAAACCCGGTAATCCCTCTGTTGCAACCGCGAGGAAAGAATCAGATACATGTGAGATCTTATCCGGTGTTTTTGAAGGTAAGACCACGGGAACTCCGATATCCGTCATGATTAGAAACTCCGATCAGCATTCCGGAGATTATGACAACATAAAGAGCATTTACAGACCCGGACATTCAGACTATACATTTGATGCCAAGTACGGGTTCAGAGATTACCGCGGAGGCGGAAGATCATCAGGAAGAGAGACAGCCGCAAGGGTTATCGCAGGTGCAGTTGCCATTAAGGTTTTGAGCAGCCTCGGGATCAGGGTTGAAGCTTATACCAGATCCATCGGACCTGTTGAAGCGGATCTTTCCGAGTATTCAAGAAGCGCGGTTTTGGCAAATGCAACCGCGATGCCTGACATAGACGCCAATGCAAGGGCACTTGAATATATCGCCGATATGAAAAACAAATCGGATTCCTGCGGCGGTGTTATGGAATGTGTAATAAGCGGTGTTCCTGCCGGCATAGGTGATCCTGTTTTTGATAAGCTGGATGCGCTTCTTGCACAGGCTGTTATGAGTATCGGGGCCGTAAAAGCCGTAGAGATCGGAGACGGATGTAAAGTCGCAAAATCTCTCGGAAGTAAGAATAACGATCAGTTTAAAGCTTCCAAAGACGGAATAACCAAGAAGACAAATCATTCGGGAGGGATTCTCGGCGGTATAAGCGATTCGGCCGATATCATCGTCAGAGCCTCCGTTAAGCCGACACCTTCGATAGCAAGAAGTCAGAAAACAGTTGATACGAGCGGTAACAATACCGATATTGAGATACTCGGAAGACATGATCCCGTGATCGTCCCCAGAGCTGTAGTGGTACTTGAGAGCATGTGTGCGGTGACGATACTCGATGCACTTATGAACGGAATGACATCCAGGGTCGATAATCTTGTCAGCATATATAAAAATAAGTGAGGAACCGGAAATGGCAGAAGAAAAAAAGAAAGCTAAATCTTCAAAAGAAAATCAGGACAGGTATGTCGCTTATATTTCCACCTACACACGCGGCGATAATCACGGCATCAAGATCTATGATGTGGATATGGAAACCGGACGCTTCAAAGAAAAAGATGAAGTCGATATTTCCAACTCATCATATGTAACAGTTTCACATAACGGTAAATATCTGTATTCGATCACCGACCTCGGTGTCGAATCATATAAGATCGCTCCCGACGGAACTCTGGATCTTATCAACTTTGCACCTATCAACGGTATGAGAGGATGCTATCTTGCTACCGACTATACCGACAGGTATTTGATGGTTGCCGGTTATCATGACGGTAAGCTTACCGTTCTTCATATCAAGGATAACGGCGGTGTAGGCAAGATCACCGATGAAGTATTCCATAAGGGCCTCGGTTCCATGGCTGACAGAAACTTCAGACCCCATATCGCAAGTGCGAGAATGACTCACGATAACAGATATATCCTTGTTGCGGATCAGGGAATGGATCATGTTAACGTATATGAGCTGAATCAGGAGACCGGCAAGATCAAACTAGTCGATATCATCAGATGTGAACTTGAATCTTCACCCCGTCAGATCAAGCTTTCCAAGGACGGACGTTTTATCTACATCTGCCTTGAGGCTACCTGCAAGATCGATGTTTATGAATATACATTTGACGGAAAGGCTCCCTCATTTGAAAAGATCCAGACCGTAGATGTTATAAAGTTTGAGAGCGGTGCACCCTCCGCACTCAGCGCGCTTTCTTTTTCAAGCGATTATAAATATATCCTTACCACCATTGCCGGAGATAATTCCGTTGCGATATTTTCAGCTGATGAGAAGACCGGACTTCTTACCAAGAAACTCGTTCTTCCCGTATCCGGGGATTATCCCAAGGATGCGGAGATCCTTCCCGGCAATAAATTCCTTGTATCACTCAATCATGAATCCAACGAGATGTCTTTCTTTAAACTCGACATCGAGAACGGAACCATGATCATGAACGGAGATTTTGTTAAAGTTAATACTCCCAACTGTATTCTGATCCACAAACTTAATCCTGAGACCGACGAAAAATAATTTTTCCGAAAGGTTTATAAGCGATGCTTAATCTTTCCCGTAAGGAAATGGTCTCGGAAGAGATCAGAAGACGCGGAAAAAAGAATAAGGCATTTAAGTTTTTCTCTCCCGTTATCAAGAGAGTTTTGTTTGTGTGGATCGGTTTATGCGAATTCTGCGCAGGTCATTTGATCAAACTGGTGCTTCTGTGTACATCAGCTTTGTGTTTCATTGCCTTCTGCAGTTTTTCGTTCCCTCTTTTTACCGGATCCGTTACCAATCTCGGTATCATTGACTTTAACGAACTTGATGAATCAATCTCTCTTGCGGATGAATCGGATGATTTCCTTACTGCTGATGAAGCAAGAAAGATATTCTACGATGATTTCAGAGGAGAGGACGGCTCTCTTTATACGGGTTATGTCAGCGTAAACTCCGAAGGTCAGGAGGTTATCGCTATCAGAACCGATGACATTCTTGAGGATGTCGACACCTCGGAAGAGATATATTACGAAGAAGATTCCCTCGTTTATTCCGATCTTTATGAAGAATACGATCTTGACAGTCTAGTTTTTGACAGAAATGACTGGAGACTTATTCTTGTTAATAAGCAGCATTCCGTTCCCGCCGGTTATGAATTTCCTCTTGGAGAACTTGCTTCCAATGTTCAGTGTGATGAGAGAGTTATCGATGATCTTGTAATGATGCTCAGGGATGCAAGAAACGCCGGAATGAACATATGGATCGTATCTCCTTACCGTTCCGGTGAAAAGCAGGAGAATCTGTTTAACTATGATCTGAGCAAATATATTGATTCCGGAATGAATTACTATGATGCATATCAGCTTGCAGCCGAAGCGGTAACTCTTCCCGGTACAAGCGAGCATCAGATTGGTCTTGCTTTTGATATTGTTAATAACGAATATGCACATCTCGGTGAGGGATTCGGCGAGACCCCCGAGGGAAGATGGCTTGCCGAAAACTGCTATAAGTATGGTTTTATCCTCAGATATCCTGCGGATAAAGAATATATAACCACGATCGAATATGAACCCTGGCATTTCAGATATGTCGGCAGAGAAGCGGCAGCATATATGACATTAAAGGGTTTGACACTTGAAGAATTCTGGGAGACAGTATTTTGAGTTCATGTTTTAAACTGATCAAAAAAGACGGGGAAGCAAGAAGGGGAGAGCTGACAACGGTACACGGTACGGTTCAGACTCCTCTTTTTATGAATGTAGGCACCGTTGCGGCTATCAAAGGCGGAGTATCGTCCGAAGATCTGGAAAAAATCGGCTGCCAGGTTGAGCTTTCCAATACATATCATTTGCATGTCAGAACGGGAGATGACCTGATCAAAAGATTCGGCGGTCTTCATAAGTTCATGGACTGGCATAAACCCATCCTTACGGATTCAGGCGGATTTCAGGTTTTTTCGCTTGCATCCATGAGAAAGATCAAGGAAGAAGGCGTAACTTTCAGAAGTCATATTGACGGACATAAGATTTTCATGGGGCCGGAAGAAAGCATGCAGATCCAGAGTAATCTCGGATCCACGATAGCAATGGCATTCGATGAATGTCCGCCCGCAAAGGCAGAGAGGGAATATGTTCTTCCTTCCGTTCAGAGAACTGAAAGATGGCTCGTAAGATGTAAAGCCGAAATGGACAGACTTAATTCTCTTGAGGATACCATCAATAAGCAGCAGCTCCTTTTCGGTATCAATCAGGGTGCCGTTTATAACGATATCAGGATTGATAATGCCAAGAGAATATCGGAACTTGATCTTCCCGGGTATGCACTCGGCGGTCTTGCTGTCGGTGAGACACATGAGGAAATGTATGACGTAATAGAGCATACCGCCCCTTTTCTTCCGGAAGGTAAACCAAGGTATCTGATGGGAGTGGGAACCCCCGCCAATATACTGGAAGCCGTTGACAGGGGAATCGATATGTTCGACTGTGTATATCCTTCACGTAACGGAAGACATGGTCATCTGTATACCCACTATGGCAAGATCAATATAAATAATGCCAAATATGCCGAGGACGACAGACCTATAGAAGAAGGGTGTCAGTGCCCCGCATGCAGAAGATATTCAAGGGCCTATATACGGCACCTTCATAAATCGGGAGAGATGCTCGGACTAAGGCTTTGCGTACTCCATAATCTGTATTTCTATAATCATTTTATGGAAGAAATACGTCAGGCTATAGACGAAGACAGGTATTCGTCTTTCAAAAAAGAAATGCTGGATAATCTTAAAGCTGAAGGATAAAAGGGGGTTATATGAATATGAAAAAAACACTTATCAAATTATCAGCGATACTTACTGCGGTTTTCTGTATTACCTTCTTGAGATTTACTGTTAATGCCGCCCCGGTAAAGATGGCAGACGGCCAGCTTTTCGATGCAGCTTATTATGCAAGTCACAATCCTGATGTTGTTGCCGTGTTCGGAACAGATCAGAACATGCTTTATCTTCATTATTCCCTTTGCGGCAAAACCGAAGGCAGACTTCCCTACGATCCTTCCTACGGAAACGGAGGATCATCCTCATCCGGCTCTTTTGATGCGGCATATTATGCAGCTAGATATCCCGATGTTGCCGCGGTATTCGGTTACGACCCTGCACTTTTAAAGATGCATTATGACCTTTGCGGCAAGGCGGAAGGCAGATTTGCAAACGCAGCTGAAGAAGCTGCAGCCGCACCTGCAGCACCTGTGTCTGCTACCACACCTGTAGCTACGGTAAACGATTCTTCTTTTGAGATGCAGGTATTGAATCTTTGCAATCAGCAGCGTGCTTTGTACGGACTTGCCCCTCTTTCATGGGATGCATCAAACCTTGCTCCGGGAGCTGCGGTAAGAGCCCGGGAGATCACTGTGGTATTCAGCCACACCAGACCTGACGGAAGCAGCTGCTTTTCCGCAGTCAGAAATCCCGGAAGACTGGGTGAAAACATTGCAGCGGGACAGCGTACTCCTGCGGAAGTTGTGGATGACTGGATGAACAGCCCGGGACACAGAGCAAACATCCTGAACGGTAAATTCACAAAGCTTGGTGTCGGCTATGTCTATGTGCCCGGTGATATGTACGGTCATTACTGGGTTCAGATGTTCTCGTCATAAATATTTTATTTGATACTTTTGCCGATATCGTGTATCATCAGAAAATGTGTGATGACACAATCTAATTCCCAATATGATCGGAGGATATAATAATGAGATTTTTGCTTCTTACAGCTGGAGAAGCTGCTACTGAGCAGGGACTTGGCGGCTTACTTCCTGTAGTTGTCATGTACGGTATCATCATCTTCGCACTCTGGTTCTTCTTTATGAGACCTCAGAGCAAGGAGAGAAAAAAGACCCAGGAGATGCTTGCAACTCTTGAGGTAGGAGATGTAGTTGTTACCACCTCAGGCTTCTACGGCGTTCTCATTGATGTAACCGATGAAGACGTTATCGTAGAATTCGGCGGAAACCGTAACTGCCGTATCCCTATGGAAAAGTCCGCTATCGCAAGGGTTGAAAAGCCCGGACAGTCCGCTTCCGCTGAGACCGACTCCAAGAAGAAGGACAAATAATCTTCGATATATATAAGACTCCCGGATTTATTTCCGGGAGTTTTTTGCATTATTCGGGATTATTACCCGAATATGAATAAATATTCAAAAAAAGCAAGAAATGAATAAAATTGGATACTTCAGAACCTTGAAAAATAGGATTCTTTCGAATATAGTGGAAATATCGCACTTTTAGACGAAGGAGATATGCCATGAAGCTTAATATTGTATGCATTCCCGGAGACGGAATCGGCCCCGAGATAGTAACTCAGGCGAAGAAAGTACTTGAGAAAGTTGCATCCGTTTACGGACATGAAATTATATTCAAAGATATTCTTATGGGCGGCGCATCCATCGATGCATGCGGAGAACCTCTTACTCAGGAAGCCATCGATACCGCAAAAGCAGCAGATGCCGTTCTTATGGGATCCATCGGCGGTAATACCACAACAAGCCCCTGGTATAAACTCCCTCCCGAGAAGAGACCCGAAGCAGGTCTTCTTAAGATCAGAAAAGAGCTTGGTCTTTTTGCAAACTTAAGACCCGCATATCTGTTCCCCGAGCTTGCAGATGCCTGCCCTCTTGCAAGTGAGACATCCGATAAGGGGTTCGATCTTCTTATTATGAGAGAACTCACCGGAGGTCTTTATTTCGGAGAAAGACATACTGAGGTTGTCAACGGATTAAGAACCGCAGTTGATACACTTACATATAATGAAGAAGAGATCAGAAGAATTGCAATTAAAGCATTTGAAGCCGCAAGGATCCGCAGAGGTAAAGTTACTTCCGTAGATAAGGCAAACGTTCTTGATTCATCAAGGCTCTGGAGAGCAGTAACCGCAGAGGTTGCCAAGGATTATCCCGATGTTGAACTTGAGAATATGCTTGTAGATAACTGCGCGATGCAGCTTGTCAAAGATCCTGCTCAGTTCGACGTTGTTCTTACAGAGAATATGTTCGGAGATATTCTTTCCGACGAAGCAAGTATGATCACCGGATCGATCGGAATGCTTTCATCCGCATCTCTTAACGAGACCAAGTTCGGCCTTTATGAGCCCAGCCACGGATCAGCACCCGATATTGCCGGACAGGATATTGCAAATCCCATCGCAACAGTTCTTTCCGCTGCAATGATGCTTAAGTTCTCTTTTGACCTCAATAAAGAAGGTGAAGCGATCGAAGCTGCCGTAAAGCAGGTTATTAAGGACGGATTCAGAACCGGAGACATTTATTCCGAAGGCTGCACCAAGGTGGGCTGCACCGGGATGGGTGATCTTATCTGTGAGAGAATAAAATAAATCAGTACAACTGATAAAAATATTGTAGGAGAGGTAGAAACTATGAGAAGTGATTCCGTAATGGTAGGTGACGCACAGGCGCCCCACAGAAGTCTTTTTAACGCACTCGGATTTACCGAAGAAGAGAGAAAGCGCCCCCTTATCGGTATCGTAACGTCATATAATGAGATCGTACCCGGCCACATGAATCTTGATAAGATTGCCGAAGCGGTTAAGCTCGGCGTTGCCATGGCAGGCGGTACTCCCGTTCTTTTCCCTGCGATCGCTGTTTGCGACGGTATCGCTATGGGACATATCGGAATGAAATACAGCCTTGTTACCAGAGACCTTATTGCCGATTCAACCGAATGTATGGCTATGGCTCACGGTTTTGACGGACTTGTATGCATCCCCAACTGCGATAAGAATGTTCCCGGACTTCTTATGGCAGCCGCAAGAGTTAACATTCCTACAATTTTTGTTTCCGGCGGTCCCATGCTTGCGGGTCGTGTTCACGGATGCAAGAGAAGCCTTTCATCCATGTTCGAGGCAGTAGGAAGTTATGCTGCAGGAAACATCACCAAAGAAGAACTCACCGAGTTCGAAGAGAAGGTTTGCCCTACCTGCGGATCATGCTCGGGTATGTATACCGCTAACTCAATGAACTGTCTCACCGAGGCGATCGGTATGGGACTTAAGGGTAACGGCACAATCCCCGCAGTTTATTCAGAGAGAATCAGACTTGCAAAGCATGCAGGTATGAAGATCATGGAACTCGTTGAGAAGAACATTCGTCCCAGAGACATCATGACCGATAAGGCATTCAAAAATGCTCTTACCGTTGATATGGCTCTCGGATGCTCCACAAACACCATGCTTCATATTCCCGCTATCGCCAAGGAAGCCGGAGTAGAGCTTAACATGGAAATGGTAAATGACCTTTCCGCCAAGACTCCCAATCTTTGCCACCTTGCACCTGCAGGTCCTACTTATATGGAAGATCTTAACGAGGCAGGCGGTGTTTATGCCGTTATGAACGAGCTTTCCAAGAAGGGCCTTATCGAAGAGGATTGCATGACCGCAAATGCAACCACCATCGGAGAAAATATCAAGAATTGCATCAACAAGGATCCCGAGGTCATCAGACCTATCGATAATCCTTATCAGGCAACCGGCGGTATCGCAGTTCTTAAGGGTAATCTTGCTCCCGATACCGGTGTTGTTAAGCAGTCCGCAGTAGCTCCCGAGATGCTTGTTCACGAAGGCCCCGCAAGAGTATTTGATTGTGAAGAAGATGCTATCGCAGCTATCAAGGGCGGCAAGATCGTCGCAGGAGATGTTGTTGTTATCAGATACGAAGGACCTAAGGGCGGCCCCGGAATGAGAGAGATGCTCAATCCTACTTCCGCCATCGCAGGAATGGGACTTGGATCAACCGTTGCACTTATAACTGACGGACGTTTCTCGGGTGCATCCCGCGGAGCATCCATCGGACATGTATCACCTGAAGCTGCAGTGGGCGGACCCATCGCACTTGTTCAGGAAGGTGACATTATTTCAATCGATATCCCGGGCAGAAAGCTTGATGTTAAGGTTTCTGATGAAGAAATGGCTAAGCGCCGCAGCGAATGGACTCCCAGAGAGCCCAAGATCACTACCGGATATCTTGCCCGTTACAGAGAACTCGTAACCAGCGGAAACAGAGGCGCTGTTCTTGAGATACCCAGGAATTGATATTAAGAAATAAAGTGTAGGAGAATTACGAACTATGGAAATGAACGGTTCTGAAATAGTAATAGCCTGTCTCAAGGAACAGGGAGTTGATACCGTATTCGGATATCCCGGCGGTACCATTCTTAATGTCTATGATGCTCTTTATAAGCATCAGGATGAGATCAGACATGTGCTTACCAGTCATGAACAGGGTGCTGCACATGCTGCCGACGGATATGCAAGAGCCACAGGTAAGGTCGGTGTCTGCATGGCTACTTCAGGCCCCGGTGCAACAAATCTCGTAACCGGAATCGCAACCGCTTATATGGATTCCGTTCCTCTTGTTGCAATCACTGCCAATGTTAATCTTCCCGCTCTCGGAAAGGATTCTTTCCAGGAGATCGATATTGTCGGAGTTACCATGCCTATTACCAAGCATGGTTTCATAGT